>NZ_JBHJQP010000008.1:0-83194 GCF_042262625.1 Streptomyces sp. NPDC056347
ACTGCGCGGTACTGCGGGTGTTGCGGTCAGTCCTTGCCGGACTTCAGAGCCTCCATCGCGCGCTCGGTCACATCGGTGACCTTGCCGAGCGCGGAAATGGTGACCACCAGGTTCTGGGCCCGGTAGTAGTCGATGATCGGCTCGGTCTGCGTGTGGTAGACCTCCAGCCGGGTGCGGACGGTCTCCTCGCTGTCGTCGTCACGCTGGTACAGCTCGCCGCCGCAGACGTCGCAGACGCCCTCGGTCGCCGGCTTGTTGTACTCCACGTGGAAGACGTGCGAGCCGTCGTTCCGGCAGATCCGGCGGCCGGCGATGCGCTTGACCACCTCGTCCTCGGGGACCTCCAGGTCCAGGACCGCGTCGAGCTTGGTGCCCTCGTCCTTCAGCATGGCGTCAAGCGCCTCGGCCTGACCCACGTTGCGCGGGAAGCCGTCCAGCAGGAATCCGTTCTCGGCGTCCGACTGGGACATGCGGTCCTTGGCCATCCCGATGGTGACCTCGTCCGGAACCAACTTGCCGGCGTCCATGAAGGAGCGGGCCTGCTTGCCAAGGTCGGTGCCCTGGCTGATGTTGGCGCGGAAGAGATCGCCCGTGGAGATCTGCGGAATCGACAGGTTCTTGGCAAGGTACGCAGCCTGCGTTCCCTTGCCGGCACCGGGCGGCCCGACGAGGACGATTCGCATCAGCGGAGGAACCCTTCGTAATTGCGCTGCTGGAGCTGACTCTCGATCTGCTTCACGGTCTCCAGACCCACACCCACGATGATGAGGATGCTCGTCCCGCCGAACGGGAAGTTCTGGTTCGCGCCACCGAAGCTTGCCAACGCCATCGTCGGCACAAGAGCGATCAGACCCAGGTACAGCGAGCCCGGCCAAGTGATCCTGTTGAGTACGTAGCTCAGATACTCGGCAGTAGGTCGACCAGCCCGGATACCCGGGATGAACCCACCATACTTCTTCATGTTGTCGGCGACTTCCTCGGGGTTGAACGAAATCGCCACATAGAAGAAGGCGAAGAAGACGATCAACAGGAAGTACGCCGTGATGTAGTACGGGTGGTCGCCCTTGACCAGGTTGTCCTTGATCCAGGTGGCCCAGCCCGCGGTGGAGTTCGAGAACTGGACGATCAGGGCGGGGATGTAGAGCAGCGAAGAAGCGAAGATGACGGGGATAACACCCGCCTGGTTGACCTTCAGCGGAATGTACGTGGACGTGCCGCCGTACGACCTGCGACCGATCATCCGCTTCGCGTACTGCACCGGGATCCGGCGCTGGGCCTGCTCGACGAAGACGACGAGGCCGACCATCACGAAGCCGATCAGGATGACGGTGCCGAACTCGATCCAGCCGTCGGCCAGCTTGCCGCTGGTCTTGATGGCCCAGAGCGAGCCCGGGAAGCTGGCGGCGATCGAGATGAACATCAGGATCGACATGCCGTTGCCGATGCCGCGGTCGGTGATGAGCTCACCGAGCCACATGACGGCCGCGGTACCCGCGGTCATCGTGATGACCATCACGATGGTCGTGAAGATCGACTGGTTGGGCACGATGTCCTTGGCCACCGGGCAGCCGCTGAAGAGCGCGCCGCTGGTGGCGGTGGCCACCAGGCCGGTGCCCTGGAGGATGGCGAGCGCGACGGTCAGATAACGCGTGTACTGCGTGATCTTGGCCTGGCCGGACTGGCCTTCCTTCTTGAGCGCCTCGAGTCGGGGAATGACCACGGTCAGCAGCTGAAGGATGATGCTGGCCGTGATGTACGGCATGATGCCGAGCGCGAAGATCGTGATCTGCAGCAGTGCACCACCACTGAACATGTTCACCAGACCGAAGAGGCTGTTGTTGCCCTTACTGGCCTGATCAACACACATCTGGACGTTCTCGTAACTCACTCCCGGTACCGGGATGTGGGCCCCGAGCCGGTAGATCACGATGATGCCGAGCGTGAAGAGCAGCTTCTTGCGCAGGTCGGGCGTCTTGAACGCCCGGGCGAACGCGGTGAGCACGGTGCCTCCTGCGACCCCCCGCGCAGAGCGTAGAGGTGACGGTCTTGAGGATCGACGAATACGTAAACAGCCAAAGTCCCCGGGCAGTAGCCCAGGGGTTACCACACAACGACGCACGCCACCTTACCGGCGACCATGCCCCCCTAGGAACGACCAACCGGGGATGCCCCAAATGAGAGGCATCCCCGGTCGGGTGGTTCAGGCCATCGAGTTGTCTCAGACGAGCTCGGTGACGGTACCGCCGGCGGCGGTGATCTTCTCCTTGGCGGAGCCGGAGACGGCGTCAACCGAAACCTGCAGCGCCACGGAGATCTCGCCCTGTCCGAGGACCTTGACGAGGTGGTTGTTGCGCACGGCACCCTTGGCGACCAGGTCGGCCACGGTGACCTCGCCACCCTCGGGGTAGAGGGTCGCGAGCTTGTCCAGGTTCACGACCTGGAACTCGGTGCGGAACGGGTTCTTGAAGCCCTTGAGCTTCGGGAGACGCATGTGGAGGGGCATCTGCCCACCCTCGAAGCGCTCCGGAACCTGGTAGCGGGCCTTGGTGCCCTTGGTGCCACGACCGGCGGTCTTACCCTTGGACGCCTCACCACGACCCACACGGGTCTTGGCGGTCTTGGCGCCCGGGGCGGGCCGGAGGTCATGGGCCTTCAGCGGCTTGTTCTCCGCCATGTCAGTCGACCTCCTCAACCGTCACGAGGTGGCGCACGGTGTGAGCCATGCCGCGGAACTCGGGACGGTCCTCCTTGACGACGACGTCGTTCAGGCGCTTCAGCCCGAGCGAACGCAGCGTGTCGCGGTGGTTCTGCTTGCTGCCGATGTACGACTTCGTCTGCGTGATCTTGAGGCGAGCCATTACGCACCCGCTCCCGCACGCGCACGGAGAAGAGCCGCGGGGGCGACGTCCTCGAGCGGCAGACCGCGGCGGGCCGCGATCTCCTCGGGACGCTGCAGGCCCTTGAGGGCCGCCACGGTCGCGTGCACGATGTTGATCGCGTTGTCGGAGCCGAGCGACTTCGACAGGATGTCGTGAACGCCGGCGCACTCCAGAACGGCGCGCACCGGGCCACCGGCGATAACACCGGTACCGGGGGAAGCAGGCTTCAGCAGGACGACGCCCGCAGCCTTCTCGCCCTGGATCGGGTGAGGAATGGTGCCCTGGATACGCGGGACCTTGAAGAAGTTCTTCTTGGCCTCTTCCACGCCCTTGGCGATGGCCGCGGGAACTTCCTTGGCCTTGCCGTAGCCGACACCGACGGTGCCGTCACCGTCGCCCACCACGACCAGCGCGGTGAAGCTGAAGCGACGACCACCCTTCACAACCTTGGCGACGCGGTTGATCGCGACAACGCGCTCAACGTACGCGGTCTTCTCGGCGGCAGCTGCGCCGCCGTCACGGCCCTTCCGGTCCCGCCGCTCGCCGCCACCGGCACCGCTTCCGCGGCGCTGGGGTCCAGCCATTGGATT
Source organism: Streptomyces sp. NPDC056347 (assembly GCF_042262625.1). NCBI lineage: Bacteria > Bacillati > Actinomycetota > Actinomycetes > Kitasatosporales > Streptomycetaceae > Streptomyces > Streptomyces sp. NPDC056347. The sequence goes on from NZ_JBHJQP010000008.1 coordinate 3,470, forward strand.
TACCTCTCTCTGTTACGTCCGCTGTGCGTAGGAACCGGGCTCAGAACTTCAGACCGGCTTCACGGGCGGCGTCAGCCAGAGCGGCAATCCGCCCGGCGTACTGGTTACCACCGCGGTCAAACACGACGGCCTCGACGCCTGCGGCCTTGGCACGCTCAGCGACCAGGGCGCCGACCTGCTTGGCCTGGCTGCTCTTGTCGCCCTCGCCACCACGGATGGAGACGTCCAGGGTCGACGCCGACGCGAGCGTGTGGCCCGCGATGTCGTCGATGACCTGAGCGACCATGTGGCGGTTGGACCGCGTCACGACCAAGCGGGGACGCTCCGGCGAACCGGAGATGTGCTTGCGGACACGGATGTGGCGACGCTTGCGGGCGGCGCGCTTGTATGCGTCGCCCTTGGCGATCTTCACGCCGTATGCCATGGCTACTTACCAGCCTTTCCGACCTTGCGGCGGATGACCTCGCCGGCGTACTTGACGCCCTTCGCCTTGTACGGGTCGGGCTTCCGCAGCTTGCGGATGTTGGCCGCGACCTCGCCGACCTTCTGCTTGTCGATGCCCTCGACAGACAGCTTGGTCGGGGACTCGACCTTGAAGGTGATGCCTTCCGGCGCCTCGACGACGATCGGGTGGCTGTAGCCCAGGGCGAACTCCAGGTTGGAGCCCTTCGCCTGGACGCGGTAACCGACACCGCTGATCTCGAGCGCCTTGGTGTATCCCTGGGTCACACCGGTGATCATGTTCGCCACCAGCGTGCGGGACAGGCCGTGCAGGGCCTTGTTCTGACGCTCGTCGTTCGGGCGCGTGACGCTGATGAAGCCGTCCTCACCCTTGGTGACCTCGATCGGCGCGGCAACGGTGTGCGTGAGGGTGCCCTTGGGGCCCTTCACGGCGACCGTACGGCCATCGATGGTGACGTCCACACCGGCGGGAACCTGGATGGGGAGCTTGCCGATACGCGACATGAGCTATTCCTCCGTTCCCGACTACCAGACGTAGGCGAGGACTTCCCCACCTACGCCCTTCTTCTGAGCCTGCTGGCCGGTCAGGAGGCCGTGGGACGTGGAGATGATCGCCACGCCCAGGCCGCCGAGAACCTTCGGCAGGTTGGTGGACTTTGCGTAAACACGCAGACCCGGCTTCGAGATGCGCTTGATGCCGGCGATCGAGCGCTCGCGGTTCGGGCCGAACTTCAGCTCGAGGACGAGGTTCTTGCCGACCTCGGCGTCCTCGACCTTCCAGCCGGTGATGAAGCCCTCCTGCTGGAGGATCTCCGCGATGTGCGACTTGATCTTGCTGTGCGGCATCACGACGGAGTCGTGGTACGCCGAGTTCGCGTTGCGCAGACGCGTGAGCATGTCTGCGATGGGATCAGTCATGGTCATGAATTGGCCTTCGGCCTCTCTCGCCGGGGTTTCCTGTATGCGCCATCCCTCTCCCCGCTCAGAGGCGGGACGGGTGCGGTGCGGGGACCTACGGCGTAGTAAGTCGGTCTAGGGCGGCAGGCGCCCAACCCCACAAGCCTACGACATGTGGGAGCGGGCTCCTGCCGACCAGATGCTTACCGAGAGCTTTCCGGTGATTCCCAACGCCCTGGGGGCGAAGGAGAATTACCAGGAGCTCTTGGTCACGCCCGGCAGCTCGCCACGGTGAGCCATCTCACGAAGGCACACGCGGCACAGGCCGAACTTGCGGTAGACGGAGTGGGGCCGGCCGCAGCGCTGGCAGCGCGTGTACGCGCGGACGCCGAACTTCGGCTTACGGGCGGCCTTAGCGATCAGAGCCTTCTTCGCCACGGTCAGTTCTCCTTGAACGGGAAGCCGAGGTGACGAAGGAGGGCACGACCCTCGTCGTCGTTGGTCGCCGTGGTGACCACGGTGATGTCCATGCCCCGGACCCGGTCGATCTTGTCCTGGTCGATCTCGTGGAACATGACCTGCTCCGTGAGACCGAAGGTGTAGTTGCCACGGCCGTCGAACTGCTTCGGCGACAGACCACGGAAGTCACGGATACGCGGCAGCGCGAGCGACAGCGTACGGTCCAGGAACTCCCACATGCGGTCACCACGGAGGGTGACGTGGCAGCCGATCGGCTGACCCTCGCGCAGCTTGAACTGCGCGATGGACTTGCGGGCCTTGGTCACGGCCGGCTTCTGACCGGTGATCGTGGTGAGGTCGCGCACGGCGCCGTCGATCAGCTTGGAGTCGCGGGCGGCGTCGCCCACACCCATGTTGACCACGATCTTCACGAGGCCCGGAACCTGCATGACGTTCTCGTACGAGAACTCCTCACGCAGCTTGCCGGCGATTTCCTCGCGGTACTTCGTCTTCAGACGCGGAGTGGTGGTGGTAGCCATCAGATGTCCTCACCCGTCCGCTTGGCAACGCGGATCTTGTTGCCTTCGTCGTCGAAGCGGTAACCGACGCGCGTGACGACCTTCTTGCCGTCCTTCTCCACGACGAGCTGAACGTTGCTCACGTGGATGGGGGCCTCGGTCGTGACAATGCCACCGGTCTGCGAACCGCGAGCGGTCTGACCGGCCTTGGTGTGCTTCTTGACCCGGTTGACACCCTCGACGAGGACGCGGTCCTGAGCGGGGTAGGCCACGATGACCTTGCCCTGCTTGCCCTTGTCCTTACCGGTGATGACCTGGACCAGGTCGCCCTTCTTGATCTTCATGCTTACAGCACCTCCGGCGCGAGCGAGATGATCTTCATGAACTTCTTCTCGCGCAGTTCCCGGCCCACCGGGCCGAAGATGCGGGTGCCGCGGGGGTCACCGTCGTTCTTCAGAATGACGGCGGCGTTCTCGTCGAAGCGGATGTACGAGCCATCCTGACGGCGACGCTCCTTGACGGTGCGAACGATGACCGCCTTGACGACGTCACCCTTCTTCACGTTGCCACCGGGGATCGCGTCCTTGACGGTGGCGACGATGACGTCACCGATGCCCGCGTAGCGGCGACCCGAACCACCGAGAACACGGATGGTGAGGATTTCCTTCGCACCCGTGTTGTCGGCGACGCGAAGTCGCGACTCCTGCTGGATCACGTCTATCTCCTGATCGTCTGCCGGTTCCCGGCGGGGAGTCCCGTAAATGCTTTACGCGACTCCCCGCCGAGCCTGGCGGAACTTGCCTGAGGGGAGTGCCCCTCAGGAATTACTTGGCCTTCTCGAGGATCTCGACGACGCGCCACCGCTTCGTGGCGGACAGCGGCCGGGTCTCCATCAGGAGGACGCGGTCGCCGACGCCGGCGGCGTTCTGCTCGTCGTGCGCCTTGAGCTTGTTCGTACGGCGGATGACCTTGCCGTACAGCGCGTGCTTGACACGGTCCTCGACAGCGACGACGACGGTCTTGTCCATCTTGTCGCTGACGACCAGACCCTCGCGGGTCTTGCGGAAACCGCGGTCGGTGTTCGTCTCAGTCACAGTCTTCTCGCTCATCAGACGCTCTCCACCGTCTCGATGCCCAGCTCGCGCTCGCGCATCAGGGTGTAGATCCGGGCGATGTCCTTACGGACGGACTTGAGCCGACCGTGGTTCTCGAGCTGCCCGGTCGCCGCCTGGAAGCGGAGGTTGAACAGCTCTTCCTTGGCCTCGCGGAGCTTGTTGAGCAGCTCCTCGTTGCCCAGCTCGCGCAGCTCGGACGCCTTGGTTCCGGCCGACATCACGCCTCACCTGCCTCGCGCCGAACGATGCGGCACTTCATCGGAAGCTTGTGAGCTGCGCGGGTGAGCGCCTCACGAGCAATCTTCTCGTTCGGGTAGGACAGCTCGAACATCACCCGACCGGGCTTGACGTTCGCGATCCACCACTCGGGAGAACCCTTACCGGAACCCATGCGGGTCTCGGCGGGCTTCTTCGTCAGGGGACGGTCCGGGTAGATGTTGATCCAGACCTTGCCGCCACGCTTGATGTGGCGGGTCATCGCGATACGAGCGGCCTCGATCTGGCGGTTCGTCACGTACGCCGGGGTCAGCGCCTGGATGCCGTACTCGCCGAACGCAACCTGCGTGCCACCCTTGGACATACCGCTGCGCTTCGGGTGGTGCTGCTTGCGGTGCTTGACCCTACGGGGGATCAGCATTTCGGTCAGGCCTCCGTTCCGGTGCTCTCGGCAGCCGGAGCGGCAGCGGCGGGAGCCTCGGCCTTGGGGGCCTCGGCAGCCGGGGCCGACTGCTGCTGCGGCTTGCGGCCGCGACCGCCACGCTCGCCACCGCGGCCACCACGGCCGGCCGGGCGGTCAGCGCCGCCACGGGCCGGGCGGTTGCCGGCGCGGGCAGCGGCGTTCTCGGCGCGGACCTCGGCGATGTTCTTGACGTCGCCCTTGTAGATCCAGACCTTCACGCCGATGCGGCCGAAGGTCGTCTTGGCCTCGAAGAAGCCGTAGTCGACGTTCGCGCGGAGGGTGTGCAGGGGCACACGGCCCTCGCGGTAGAACTCCGAGCGGGACATCTCGGCGCCACCGAGGCGGCCACCGCACTGGATCTTGATGCCCTTGGCGCCGGCCTTCATCGAGGACTGCATGCTCTTGCGCATGGCCCGACGGAAGGAGACGCGGGAGGAGAGCTGCTCGGCGACGGCCTGGGCCACCAGCTGAGCGTCCACCTCGGGGTTCTTGACCTCGAGGATGTTCAGCTGGACCTGCTTGCCGGTCAGCTTCTCCAGCTCGCCGCGGATGCGGTCCGCCTCGGCGCCGCGGCGGCCGATGACGATGCCGGGACGCGCGGTGTGGATGTCAACGCGGACGCGGTCGCGGGTGCGCTCGATCTCAACCTTCGAGATGCCGGCCCGCTCCATGCCCTTCGTCATCATGCGACGAATGGCGACGTCTTCCTTGACGTAGTCCTTGTACAGCTTGTCGGCGTACCAACGGGACTTGAAGTCCGTGGTAATGCCGAGCCGGAACCCGTGCGGGTTTACCTTCTGGCCCATTACCGGGTTCCTTCCTTGCTGCTGACGACCACGGTGATGTGGCTGGTCCGCTTACGGATCCGGTAGGCACGACCCTGGGCACGCGGACGGAACCGCTTCAGGGTCGGGCCCTCGTCCACGTACGCCTCGCTGATGACCAGCGAAGAGGCGTCGGTGTGGTCGTAGTTGTGTGCGGCGTTGGCGATGGCGCTGTCCAGCACCTTGCCAACCGGCACGCTCGCGGCCTGCGGGGCGAAACGCAGGACCGCCTGAGCCTCCGTGGCATCCATGCCACGGATGAGGTCCACCACGCGGCGGGCCTTCATGGGCGTGACGCGGATGTACCGCGCCTGGGCCCTGGCTTCCATGGTTGTCCCTTCGGTGTAAGTCATTAGTCGTTCCACTCCGCGATTAGCGGCGCTTCGACTTCCGGTCGTCCTTGACGTGGCCGCGGAAGGTGCGAGTCGGCGAGAACTCGCCGAGCTTGTGGCCGACCATCGACTCGGTGACGAACACCGGGACGTGGATCTTGCCGTTGTGCACCGCGATGGTGTGACCCAGCATGGCCGGGACGATCATCGAGCGACGGGACCAGGTCTTGATGACGTTCTTGGTGCCTGCCTCGTTCTGTACGTCCACCTTCTTGATGAGGTGGCCGTCGACGAAGGGCCCCTTCTTGAGACTGCGCGGCATCTAAACCCGCTCCTAGCGCTTCTTGTTCGTCTTGCGGCGGCGGACGATGTACTTGTTCGATGCCTTCTTCGGCGAACGAGTACGACCCTCCTTCTGACCCCACGGCGAGACCGGGTGACGACCACCGGAGGTCTTGCCTTCACCACCACCGTGCGGGTGGTCAACCGGGTTCATCGCGACACCGCGGACGGTCGGGCGGACGCCCTTCCAGCGCATACGGCCGGCCTTGCCCCAGTTGATGTTCGACTGCTCGGCGTTGCCGACCTCGCCGATGGTGGCGCGGCAGCGGGCGTCGACCAGGCGGATCTCACCCGACGGCATACGAAGGTGGGCCATGGTGCCCTCCTTCGCCAGCAGCTGCACGGAGGCACCCGCGGAGCGGGCGAACTTCGCGCCGCCGCCGGGCCGCAGCTCGATGGCGTGGATGGTCGTACCGACCGGGATGTTGCGCAGCGCCAGGTTGTTGCCGGGCTTGATGTCGGCGGCCGGGCCGTTCTCGACACGGTCACCCTGCGACAGGCCACGCGGCGCGATGATGTAGCGCTTCTCGCCGTCCGCGTAGTGGAGCAGCGCGATGCGCGCGGTGCGGTTGGGGTCGTACTCGATGTGCGCGACCTTGGCCGGCACGCCGTCCTTGTCGTGACGACGGAAGTCGATCACGCGGTAGGCGCGCTTGTGGCCACCGCCCTGGTGGCGAACGGTCACACGACCGGCGTTGTTACGGCCGCCCTTGCTGTGCAGCGGGCGGACCAGCGACTTCTCCGGCGTGGACCGCGTGATCTCGACAAAGTCGGCGACGCTGGAGCCACGACGGCCCGGGGTCGTCGGCTTGTACTTGCGGATACCCATTTCTCAGTCCTCGTCCGATTCCGGACGATCCAGACCGCCCTTAGGCGGTCGGACCGCCGAAGATGTCGATACGGTCGCCCTCGGCGAGGGTCACGATGGCGCGCTTCGTGTCGGCGCGCTTGCCGAAACCGGTGCGGGTGCGCTTGCGCTTGCCCTGTCGGTTGATCGTGTTGACCCCGGTGACCTTGACCGAGAAGACCGCTTCCACGGCCTGCTTGATCTGGGTCTTGTTGGAGCCGGGCGCGACGATGAACGTGTACTTGTTCTCGTCGAGCAGCGCGTAGCTCTTCTCGGACACGACCGGCTTGACGAGAACGTCGCGCGGGTCCGAGTAGGTCTTGCTGGTAACGGTCGCCTCGCTCATCAGGCGTCGCTCCCTTCGGTCTCAGCGGTCTGGGGGCCAGACACGAAGGACTCGAAGGCGGCCTGGGTGAAGACCACGTCGTCAGAGACGATCACGTCGTACGTGTTCAGCTGGCCCGGCTCCAGGATGTGCACCTGGGGCAGGTTGCGGGCGGACAGCCACGCGGCCTCGTCGGCACGGTCGACGACCAGGAGCAGGTTCTTGCGCTCCGAGATCTTGCCGAACAGCGTCTTGGCGGCCTTCGTGGAGACTGCACCGTCGACCACGCCGGTGACGACGTGGATACGGGAGTGACGGGCCCGGTCGGAGAGGGCACCGCGCAGGGCGGCGGCCTTCATCTTCTTCGGGGTCCGCTGCGAGTAGTCACGCGGCTGCGGGCCGTGGACGACGCCACCGCCGGCGAACTGCGGCGCACGGGTCGAACCCTGACGCGCGCGGCCGGTGCCCTTCTGGCGGTACGGCTTGCGGCCACCACCACGGACCTCGCCACGGGTCTTCGTCTTGTGCGTGCCCTGACGGGCAGCTGCCAGCTGGGCGACGACGACCTGGTGGATCAGCGGAACGCTGGTCTTGGCGTCGAAGATCTCCGCGGGGAGCTCGACGGTACCGGCCTTGTCGCCTGCCGGCGAAAGGATGTCAATGGTGCTCATTACCTCAAGCCCCCTTGGCCGCGGTACGGACCAGGACGAGGCCGCCGTTCGGACCGGGGACTGCGCCCTTGATGAGGAGCAGACCCTTCTCCGCGTCAACCGCGTGGATGGTCAGGTTCTGGGTGGTGACACGCTCGTTGCCCATGCGACCCGCCATGCGCATGCCCTTGAAGACACGGCCGGGGGTGGCACAGCCACCGATGGAGCCAGGCATACGGTGCACACGGTGGGCACCGTGGGACGCCTTGCCGCCCTTGAAGTTGTGACGCTTCATCACACCGGCGAAGCCCTTGCCCTTGCTCTTGCCCGTGACGTCAACCTTGACGCCGGACTCGAACACCTCGGCAGTGACCTCCTGGCCCAGCGTGTACTCGCTGGCGTCGGAGGTGCGGAGCTCCACCAGGTGGCGGCGCGGGGTCACGTCGGCCTTGGCGAAGTGGCCCTTGAGGGGCTTGTTCACCTTGCGCGGGTCGATCTCGCCGAAGGCGATCTGGACCGCTTCGTAGCCGTCGCTGTCGTTGGTGCGGATCTGGGTGACGACGCAGGGCCCGGCCTTGACGACGGTCACCGGGACGACCCGGTTGTTCTCGTCCCAGACCTGGGTCATGCCGAGCTTCTCGCCCAGGACGCCCTTAATGTTCTTAGCCATCTCGCGCGTCACCTCAGAGCTTGATCTCGATGTCGACGCCCGCCGGCAGGTCGAGACGCATCAGCGAGTCAACCGTCTTCGGCGTGGGGTCGAGGATGTCGATGAGGCGCTTGTGCGTGCGCATCTCGAAGTGCTCGCGCGAGTCCTTGTACTTGTGCGGCGACTTGATGACGCAGTACACGTTCTTCTCAGTGGGCAGCGGCACCGGGCCTGCGACCGACGCACCAGTGCGGGTCACCGTCTCGACGATCTTCTTCGCCGAGGAGTCGATGACCTCGTGGTCGTAGGCCTTGAGCCGGATGCGGATCTTCTGTCCCGCCATGGCTACTAGTAGTCCTGTCTCTCTCGTAACGCTCTGGAACCCGGGGGTTCTCCTGACTCCGTCTCCGACCCACGCGGTCGGGCGTGTCGCATCCCCTCTACGCAGATCTCCCGAAGGATTTCCCAACCAAGGGGGTGCGGGCCCGAGGACCGCAGGACCGGGGGCGGAACACCCACCGGGTGCCTGGCCGGTGCCCCACTGACGCTTCCCGGAAGATTCCCGTACGTCCGACCCGCAAGGGGTCGACGAGTACTGTGGGACTCGCTTCCGGTCCTCCCGGCGGGAGGCGCGCAGCATTGACACTCAACCGAGCAACCTGGTCAGTGTGCCATACGGGACATGAGCCTGGCCAATCGGGCGGAGGATCTTACCCCGCGCGCTCCTCCGGTCAAACGCGGGCGCGCGGCGGGCGGTGCCGATCCGGGCCTCCGGGGCGTGATGCGGGACGCGATGCGGGGCGAAATCGGGTGGGGCGCCGCCTGCTGCCCCGCCTAGAGTGACCGGCCGGAAGGACCGTCGTCACCGGGGGCATCGATCATGCGTACGCACTATCCGCGCACCCCGCACCTCCCCTGGTCCCCCGGCGCCACCTCGGACGACGTACGGATCGCGGACCTCGCCGGGCTGACCGGCCGCGAGGTCGTCGTCACCGAGAAGCTGGACGGCGAGAACACCACTCTGTACGCCGACGGGCTGCACGCCCGCTCGCTCGACTCCGCGCACCATCCCTCCCGGGGCTGGGTGAAGGCGCTCCAGGGCCGGATCGGGGCGCGGATTCCGGACGGGTGGCGGATCTGCGGCGAGAACATGTTCGCCCGCCACTCGATCCCGTACGACGGTCTGGAGAGCTTCTTCTACGGCTTCTCCGTCTGGGACGGGGAGCGCTGCCTGGGCTGGGACCGGACCGTGGCGTTCCTGCGGGAGCTGGGGGTACCGGCACCGCCGGTGCTGTGGCGCGGGGTGCTCGACGCCCGCGCGGAAAAGGCGCTGCGGGCGCTGCGGCCGGACACCGGACGGCAGGAGGGGTACGTGGTGCGGCCCGCGGACGGCTTCGGCGCCGCGGACTTCGGGCGGCTGGTCGCCAAGTGGGTGCGGCCGGGCCATGTGACCACCGGGACGCACTGGATGCACGCCGAGGTCGTACCGAACGGGCTGGGTCCGGCCGCCGCGCTGTGGGCCGTACGGTCCGGCGCCCCGGCCGACGCGGGGGCGCTGGCCGCCGCGGCGGGCGCGGATACGGATACGGATACGGATGCGGATGCGTATCCGGGCACGGAGGACGCCGGGGCCGTGGCGGCGACCACGGACGCGCTGGACGCGCTGGGGGTCACCGGCGAGGACCGGCTCGCCGGGGTGCTGGCCGCGCTGCTGCGCCGCTCCCGCCGCGCCGGGCTCGGCGGGGCGCTGGCCCCGGCGCTGGGGATGCCGCTCGCCCGGCGCGTCGCCGACCTCGTGGGACTGCACCCGGGGCTGCACCTCCCGTACCCGGACGAGGAGCGCCACGCCGGGCTGGCCCGGATGTCCCGCGCCGCCGCCCTGCCGGTGCTCCACGCGCTCGCCGGGGCCCTGGCCGAGAGCGGCGAGGCGCGCGAGCAGGTGGAGTGGTCGGCCCTGTACGCGCGTGAGGTGGTGGAGCCGGCCGGGCTGCGGGAGGCCTTCGACGACCTGGCGCCCGACGCCGCCGACCGCTGCCTGGCGCAGGCCCGCGAGGCGTACGCGCTGGGCCGGGTCGCCACCGCCGAGGAGGCCGTCGCCGCGACCTGGCGGTGGCGGGACGGGGACTTCCCCCGCCTGGTGCACCTGGTCGGGCCCTCGGGCAGCGGCAAGAGCACCTTCGCCCGGGGGCTCCCCGGCGTCGGCACGTACCTGTCGCTCGACGACCTGCGCCTGGCCCGGGGCTCGCGCGCCGACCAGCGGGCCAACGGGGACGTGCTGCGCGAGGGGCTCGACCGGCTGGACGCGGCGCTCGCGGCGGGCGGCACCGTCGTCTGGGACGCCACCTCGCTCAACGCCCACCAGCGCTCCCTGGTCCACGCGGTCGCCCGGCGCCGGGACGCGCTGCTCACCCACGCCGTGGCCCTGGTGGACGGGGCGGAGCTGGTCCGCCGCAACGGGCGCCGGGACCATCCGGTGCCGCCCGGGGTGCTCGACGCGCAGCTGCGCCGTTTCGTGCCCCCGTACCCCGGCCAGGCGCACCGCACCTGGTACATCGGCGCGAGCGGGACCGTGGAGGACAGGGCGTAGATGAGGACGAGCGAGGAGATCTACCACCGGGTCCGGTGGGACGGCCGGTTCGATCCGGCGCGCTTCGTGATGGGCGTGGCGCAGCGCGGCCGGGAGGCCAAGCGGGTGCCGCTGCCCCGGTTCACGCCCGGCGGGGAGGTGCCCTGGCACCGGGTGCTGTTCTTCGAGGCGGACGGCGAGCTGGTGTGGGACCGCTCCTCGGGCACGGACCGGATCGACGCGACGGAGGCCGGGCGGGTGCGGGTGCCGCGCCGGCTGCCGTCGCCGTACTTCGTCTCCCGGACGCCGCACGCGTACGCGGCGGACCGGTCGGCCTGGGTGCCGGTGGACGAGGAGGCCCGGACCCCGGAGCCGCGCTCCGGTCCGCTGACGGTGCTGACCTGGAACACCCTGTGGGACCGCTACGACAGCGAGCTCATCCACACCGCCCGGCGCAGGCCCCTCCTGCTCGACGCGCTGCGCGACGCGGACGCCGACGTCATCGCCCTCCAGGAGGCCGAACCCGCCCTGCTCGGTCTGCTGCTGGCGGCACCCTGGGTCCGCGCGGAGTACACCGTCTGGGCCGATCCGGCGGGCCGCGACACCGGGGAGTACGGTCTGCTGCTGCTCAGCCGGGTACCGGTGGCGGAGGCGGGGCTGCACGCGCTCGGTCCGCACAAGGCGGTCGCGGCGGTCGTCGTGACCGGTCCGGACGGGCCGCTCACGGTCGCCGTGACCCATCTCAGCAGCGACCACTCGGCCGACGGCGCCGGCCGCCGGGATGCCGAACTGGCCGATCTGGCAACGGGGTTGGCAGCGGTCGAGGGCGATCTGGCGCTGCTCGGCGACTTCAACGACGGCGGGAGCACCCCGCAGGACCGGCTGGGGATGGCGGACGCCTGGAGCCTCGCGCACGGCGCGGACGACCGGACGCCCACCTTCGACCCCTCGGTCAACGCGCTGGCCGCGGTCTCGTCGCTGACCGGGCGGGTCTCCCGGCTGGACCGGGTGCTGCTCCGCGCGGAAGGGCTGCGGCCCGCCTCGGCGGTGCTGCTGGGCCGGGTCCCGGCGCCGGACGGGCTGTACGTATCGGACCACTTCGGGGTGCGGGTGGAGCTGGCCGCCGGGGAGCTGCCCGCAATGGACGAGACGGACGCGGCGGACGAGGCGCGTGCGGCCGGTGTGGTGCGCCGGGTGGCCGCCGCGCTGCCCGGGGCGTCCGTCCACCTGACCGGCTCGCGGCGGATGGGCTGCGCGCTGCCCGGCGCGGACGTGGACCTGGTCGCGGTGCTGCCCGGGACGGTGGACCCGGCGGCGACGGTACGGAAGCTGCTGGCCGGGGCGCTGCCGGATGCCACCGGGCTGCGCGAGGTGGCCGGGGCCCGGGTGCCGGGACTGCGGTTCGCGCTGGACGGGCTCGGGGTCGACCTGGTGACCGTGGCGGCGGGGACCGTCCCCCCGGCCGGTGCGGTGGGCCGCCGGGACGAGCTGGGCGCGGCGGCGGCCGTCGCGCTGAGCGCGGTGAGCGACGCGGAGGCGGTGGCCGGGGCGGCGGACCCGCACCGGGCGGCGTTCGTGCGGCTGGCCCGGGAGGTGAAGGGGTGGGCGCGGGCGCGCGGCCTGGACTCCGCCCCGTTCGGCGGGCTGCCGGGCCTCGCGTGGGCGGTGCTGGCGGCCCGTACCGCCCGGGAGTCCGGGCAGTCGGCCCCGCTCCCGTTGCTGCGGCACTTCTTCGCGACCTGGGCCACCTGGGACTGGGCCGAGCCGGTCGGCGACGGGCTCCAGGCTTCCCCGGGCACCCCCGGCCCGCTCACGGTGCTGACGCCGACCGCCCCGGTCCGCTCCTGCACCGCCCAGGTGTCCCCTGCCGGGCGTGAGCTGATCGCCGGGGAGCTGCTGCGGGCCTGGGAGATCCTGGAGTCGGCCGCCGACGCCGGACCCGTACCGCGCGCCCTGCTCCGTACCCCGCCGTCCCCGTACGCGGACCACGCGGCGTGGGCGCTGGTCTCCGTGCGCCACGGGGCGGACGAGGGCCGGTTCCGCGGCCGGGTCCTCGCCCTGCTCGCCGCCCTCGCGCAGGCGGGCGCGCCGGACGCCCGCGCCTGGCCCCGCCCGTGCGGCTCGGACGCCACCCACGTCCAGTACGCCCTCGGCCTCGGCCGCACCCCGCCCGGCCCGGCCCGGCTCGCGGAGATCGGCGCCGAACTCCTCCGGGGCCTGCCCGACGCCACCCTCCACCACGTGCCGACGGGCCAGGAGCCGGAGCTACGGTGACGCCGCCGGGCACGCCCGCGCCCCGACGCCCGGTTCGGCGGGCGCCGGGGCGCGGCTGCTCAGTTCCTCACACGTGCGAGACAAAACCAGCCCACGCACGGGGCGCGAACGCCAGGCGCGGGCCCTCGGCGTCCTTGGAGTCGCGGACGTTCACCGCGCCGGGGGCCACCGCAACCTCGACACAGTCGCCTTCGTTGCCGTTGCTGCTGTAGCTGCTCTTGAACCAGGCCGCCTCGGAGACTTCTTGCCCTGAAGTCGTACGGGTCATCTCTCCCCCAGTCATCTGCTCGACGAAGGCCAGCGTCTCCGGGGCGCAAGCCCCTCGCCCAGGAGACGCTGCTGCTCAGTTCCTCACACGCGCGAGACGAACCCTGCCCACGCACCCCGCGCAAAGGCCAGACGGGGTCCCTCGACATTCTTGGAATCGCGGACGTGCACCGTGCCGGGGGCGGCCGCGACCTCGACGCAGGAGTCGCCTTCGCTCCCGCTGCTGTAACTACTCTTGAACCATTCCGGCTCGGAAGCATCCCCGGCAGAGGTCTCGCTGATCATGTCTCTCCCAGCAGTTGCTCGATGAAGGCCAGCGACTCCCTTGGCGCGAGAGCCTGGGCCCGGATCATCCCATAGCGCAGCTCAAGGATTCGGAGCTGTTTCGGGTCGAAGACTGGGCGTCCAGCGAAAGCACCGTCCGACCGACCTACCGCAGTCCCGTCCTCGAACTTCAGCACCTCGACTCCACCGTCCATCCCCGCATGATCCTCGCGATCGGTCGGCATCACCTGAATCTCGACATTCCTCAACTGCCCAATATCCAGGAGCCGTTCGAGCTGTCGCCGCAGCACCATTGTGCCCCCGATGGGGCGGCACAGAGTCACCTCCTCTTGCACGAAGCTGAGCGTGGGCATCGGCGACCGCTCGAAGACCGCCTTCCTGGCCATGCGCGCCGCCAGCACCCTTTCCACTTCATCGTGCGAGTACGCGGGCCGCCTCATCTCGAACAGGGCGCGTGCATATTCCGGCGTCTGCAGCAGACCATGGATGCTGTGGTTGCTGTACAGCCCCATCTCGACCGCACGCTTCTCCAGCTTCGCGAGCTCCCGGATCTTCTTCGGATACCGGACCTCCGCCACGTCCTTCTTCATCGCGGCGAGCTTTCCGCGCGCACCCAGGACCTCGTCCGCCTTGTCCAGGAGTTCCGGGCGGGGGATGCGGCGGCCGCCCTCCACCTTGTAGATCAGGTCCTCCCCGTACCCGACCAGGGCACCGAAGTCCCCGGCCCGCATCCCGGCCGCCTCCCGCCACGCCTTGAGCTGGCGGCCCACCGCAGCGACCACGGCCACGCCCGACTCGTCGTCGGGGTCCACCTCCCAGCCCAGCTCGTCCGCTCCGGCGTCGCCCTGCTCCGTACCGGTCTCGTCCACGCTCATCCGTGCTCCACCTCCGACGCGCCTGCCGTTCTCGGCCCAACCCCCGACGTGCCCCGACCGTCACCCCGGACAGCCGGGACAGCACTGGACAAGCACGGGACAATCACCGTACGTAGGGGCTCCGTCACTGTTCACGGTACGCAGGCGTGGCCACGCTGAGTGGCGTGAACCCACACATCACTCGAACCGAACATTCCGCTCCCACCCGGGAGTTCAGCGTGACGCTCTCCCCCACCCGCCGAGGGGCCAGGCTCGCCCGGCTGCTCACCACGGCGCACCTGGGCGAGTGGGGAGTTCCGCCGGAGTCGGCCGCGCACATCGTCGCCGAGCTGGCCGCCAACGCCGCCGTCCACGGCCGTGTACCCGGCAGGGACTTCCGGCTCAGCCTGGCCGTCCACCGTGACGAGCTGCTGCGGATCGAGGTGACCGACACCCGGGGCGAACGGCCGCCCGCCGCTCCCTCCGACCCCGGCCCGCACGCGGAGAACGGGCGCGGGCTGCTGATCGTCGAGGCGCTCGCCGACCGCTGGGGCACCGTCGCCGGGCCCGTCCCGCGCAAGACCGTCTGGGCGGAGCTGGACCTCGCACCGCGACCGGCTCACCGGGTCGCGGATATCCACGACCCGGTGGACCGCGACCCGAGGGACCGCGACCCCGTGGGCCACGACGCATAAAGCTTTTAAGAACCTGGAGAAATGACCCTCCCCACCCAAACCCGACCCACGTCACTCGTGGGGGTGATTCGGGGCAACTGGGCTGGATTTCACGCAGGTTTGCGGGTTTATGCTCACCGCGACAACCAACCAGACATACGTCGGCCCCCGACGAGATTCACCGTCTCAACCGGGGGCCTGACCACCGAGGAAGCAGAGACCTTCCTGATGGATGCTCAGCAGAATACCGCGCCCCCGTGCGCCCCGTCCGCCGTACGCGGCGACGCCGCACCGTCCACGCCGCCACCCGCGCCGTCGTCCGGCGTGATCCACGTCAACTTCCGCCACGCTTCGGGCTTCACCGTCGTCGGCAACCACCTCACACAGCACCGCGGCCTCTCGCTGACCGCGATCGGGCTCGCCGCGCACATCCAGTCGCTCCCCGCCGGAGCCAGGATCGGCATCAAGCGCCTCGCCGAACGCTTCCCCGAGAGCGAGACCCGCATCGCCGCCGCCCTGCGCGAGCTGGAAGCCCACGGCTACCTCCACCGCAGCCGCTTACGCCTCGCCGACGGACGTGTCGTCACCCGCACGGTCTCGTACAACCAGCCCGGCGCCACCGCCCGGCCCGCCCCGGTGGCCCGCCCACGCCCCAGCAAGCCCGTTCCCCCGGCCCCGCTCCCGCCCGCACCGCCTTCACCACAGCGGCAACGGCACCGGCCACAGCCCGAGGTCACACGCACGCCCGCACCCGCACCGGCGCTTCCGATCCCGGCTCCCGTCCCCGGACCAGCCCGCATTCCTGCACCTGCACCCGCACCAGCCCCCGTTCCCGTACCCGCCCCCACCGCGCGCACCCGGCCACTCCCTCCGCTCCCCCTGCCGCAGCACCTCACGCCGGAGCTGCTGCGCACGGCCGCCGCGCTCCTCGCCGACCTTCGCCGCCACGAGAGCCTGCTCGTCCTCTCCGAGCACGACATCGAGACCCTGGCCCCCGGCGTCGCCGCCTGGCTCGAACGCGACGCCCGCCCCGACACCATCCGCCACAAACTCACCACCGACCTCCCCGCCCCCTTGAAGCACCCGGCCAAACTGCTGCGCCACCGCATCACGGCGCTCCTCCCGCCGCCGCTGCCAGGGGCCGACGCCATCACGTATGTACGCCCCGGCCCCGCCGTCACCCCGTTCCAGAACTGCGACGGCTGCGACCGCGCCTTCCGCTCCCACCACCCCGGCCGCTGCCGCGACTGCCGAGCCGAACTCCACTCGGCCGCGTGACCGGAGCACCATCCGGCCTGCGAACATCCGTCCATGGACACCAACCCCACCACCTGGACCCTGCGCCCCGCCCGCCCCACGGACGTGGAGACCGTCGCCGAGCTCAGGGCCGTCGTGATGCGCCCCGACCTGGAGCGGCTGGGCCGCTACGACGAGCACCGCGTACGGCAGCGGCTGCGGGACGGGTACGCGCCGGAGCACACCTCGGTCGTCGAGGTGGGCGGGGATTTCGCGGGCTGCGTCGCCCTGCGTCCCGTCGAGGGCGGGCTGTGGCTGGAGCACTTCTACCTCTCCCCCGCCGTCCAGGGGCGCGGCATCGGCACCGCCGTACTCCGTTCGCTGCTGGCGCGGGCCGACGCCGAGGGCGCGACCGTGCGGCTGGACGTGCTCCGGGGCAGCGCCGCCCGCGCGCTGTACGAGCGGCACGGGTTCGCCGAGGAACGGAGCGATCCGGTCGACGTGTTCATGGTGCGTACGCCGGTGCGTTGAGCCGGCAGGGTCACGCCCCGGCGGGTGCCGGTCCGGGCACTGCTGACCGGCATGTCACCGAACGGGACCGGAGCCGACCGTGTCCGGTGAGGACGGCACGGCGTGCGGCCGAGGCATCGCCGCCGGATTCGGGAGTGCGGTTCCGCCGCGGCGAATCCACAGCAGGGCTCCCGCGAGCAGCGTCGCGCCTCCCCACAGCCAGGGCAGCGGGCCCGGCGGGAGGACACCGATGATCAAGCCGGTGAGGGCCCCCACCAGTTGCTGGGCGAGGGACTGGACGGACAGCGCGGTGGCCCGGCCCGAGCTGGAGACACGATGGTGCAGGAGGTCGTTCTCGCTCGGCCCCGCCGCGCCGAGCCCGAGGTAGACCAGGCCGTAGCCGATGGCCGCGAGGACCATGGAGCCGGCTCCTCCGAACGCCGCGGTGGCGCCGAGCAGGAACAGGCCGCTCGCGCTCGTACCGAGGCTCACCATGACCGCGCGCTCGCCACTGCCCGCGAGCCGGGCGGTCAGCGGGGCGAAGTGGCTGCCGATCCCCCCGCAGACGAATCCGGCGCAGGCGAGCGAGGCGAAGAGGACCGCCCCCGACTCCGATGCGCCCGTGAGGGCCGCGGCGCGGACCGGTGTGAGCAGTTCGATCGCGGCCAGGGCGCCGCCGGCGGCCCCCGCGCTGAGGAGCACCCGGCGGATCAGCGCGTCGCGGCCTCCCAGGCGCAGTCCGTCCACGACGGTGGCCGGGATGCCCCGGAGCACGCCGCGCAGGGTGGCCGCCGGTCGGGGCGGCTCGCGAAGAGCGGTCAGGACGTACAGCACGAACGCGATCTCGACCGCGGCGCCGAACAGCATCGGAACGGAAAGGGGCAGCACCAGCCCGGAGGTTGCCTCGGCGAGCCGTGCGCCGAGGTCGGGGCCGAGTCCGAGCAGCCAGGGAAGGGCGCCGCCGAGCAGGGTGCCGGTGGCGAGCGCGGCGGACGTCGCGGAGCTGCCGCGGGCCAGTCCGGCCCGCAGTTCGGCGCCGGGGCCCGAGTGCGCCTGGACGGTGTCGACGTACCAGGCTTCGGCCGGTCCGCTGGACAGGGCGCGGCCCGCACCCATCAGCGCCGTGCCGAGGCCGAGCAGCCAGGGAGCGGTGCCCAGGCCCACGAGGGTGAGGGCGGTCAGGTTCAGCAGGCCGGCGGCGGCCAGAATCGTGCGGCGGCCCAGGACGTCGGACAGACCTCCGGTGGGCAGTTCCAGCGCGGCGGCCGTGAGCGAGTGCGCGGCGAAGAAACCGGCGATGGCGGCCAGGGCGATGCCGCGCTCGGCGAACAGCAGGATCAGCGGCGCGATGGTCAGTCCCAGCGGCAGCCAGAACAGAACGCAGACCGTGGCGTAGCGGCGGCCCGCGGTGCGTATGTCCAGCGGCCCGGTCATGACGCGTCCCCGGGATCGGGCGCGGCGGCGGAGTCGGGCGCGGAGGCGGGATCCGGCGCGGGGGCGGGGGCGGCCCCGGAGGCAGCGGGGTCCCCGGCGGCGGAGTCGCGCGGTGCCAGGGGCAGCCCGGCGGTGAGGAGTACCACCTGCGCCGCCCGCGGGTCCTCCGCGTCGCGCGTGGTCAGCTCCGCGAGTTTCCGGCCGAGCACCTCCCAGAGTTCGGTGAGCGACTCCGGGGTCAGGCGGGGCATCAGGTCGGTGATCCCGGACGGCTCCACCCACTCCTGGCCCAGCCGCCCGTCGGCGATGTCGGCCTCGTGCCGGGCGAGAGAAGCCTCCAGGTGCTCGATCTGGGCCCGGTGCGACAGACCGGACCAGACTTCACTGCCCGGCGCGCCCCTCATCGCCTTGTTGCTCCAGGAGGTCGTGGCGTGCACGGCCTGCCAGCGGCGCTCCCGCCCGTCACGGTGCTCGGCCTCCGCGACGAACGCGTACTTCGCCAGCACCCGCAGGTGATAGCTGGTGGAAGCGGACGACTCCCCCGTCCTGACCGCGAGCTCGCTCGCGGTGGCCGGGCCGTCCTGCCGCAGCATCCCGAGCAGCCGGATACGCAGAGGGTGCGTGAGGGCCTTCAGGGCTGCCGCGTCCCGCTCGGGATCGAGTACGCGTTTCTGCTCTTCGCTGACCATGAGGGGAGCGTAGAACCATCCGGGCACTTTCCAAAAGTATTTTTGCAGAATTTCTTTTGGAAAACTGACCGAGGTCGCCCGGGGCGGGCGGCCGGAGGAACGGGGCGATCCGGTCGACGTGTTCATGGTGCGTACACCGGTACGTTGAGCTGACCGGGTCACACCTGCGGAAACCAGGCAACCCGCCCCCGTCGATCACCGTCTATCCCGGCGCAGCAGCGGCACTCCCCCCACCGCGGTCTGCGCATCCGGCATGCGGCACGGGGCCGCCCGCCGTGGGGAAGTGGACGGAGCACGGTGTGACGGATCGATCTGCCCTGCGCGAACCCGGTTCGGGGACGGCTCGGCGTACGGTGCTGGCGGCGGCCGGAGCGACAGGGCTCGCGGCCCTCACCGCCTGTACCGCACCCAGCCCGCCCCGGCGCCGCGACCCGGCCGCGGACCCGATGCCGGGGCTGCCGATCAGCACCTCGCACCCGGCCCTGATGCTCCAGGTCCTCGCCCACCCGGACGACGACCTGTACTTCATGAACCCGGACACCCAGCAGGCCCTCGACGGCGGCACCCCGCTCGTCTGCGTCTACCTCACCGGCGGCGAGGCCACCGGCGTCAACCGCATCCCGGGCCGCCCGCTGCCCGCGCCCGACAAGGCGGCGTACTCGTCCGCCCGCCACCAGGGCCTGCGCCAGGCGTACGCGACCCTGCTGGGCGTCCCGATGTTCGCCGAGTGGCACCGGTCGGTCATGGAGCTGGAGGGCGGCCACCGCGCGGAGCTCAACACCCTGCGCCACCAGGGCCGCAAGGTCGACCTGGTCTTCGTCAACACCGCCATGCACACCACGTACGGGCGGCTCGGGCTGCCCAGCCTCTGGCAGGACCGGCGCCTGGTGCTGCCGACCGTCGTCGCCGAGGGCTCCCCGCTGCGCAAGGCCGGCTCGTACACCTACGACGGGCTGATCGACGTGCTGGCGGGGCTCTTCGCGCACTACCGGCCGAGCATCGTGCACACCATGGACCCGGACCCGGACATCCAGCACAGCAGCGAGGCCGTCCGCATCTCCGACAGCGAGCAGCCGGGCTACTCCGACCACCCCGACCACACGGCCACGGCCCTGTTCACCTGGGCCTCGCTGATCCGGTGGGTGGCGCGCTCCACCCGGGACGGCGGCCAGGTGCCGAGCTTCGCGGTCACCTCGTTCCGGGGCTACTACAACCGGCACTGGCCGAAGAACCTGCCGCCCGCGGTGCTCGCCGAGAAGGCCTCGCACCTGGTCCCGTACGGCGGTGAGGCCGACTGGCGGTGCGGCAATCCGGCGGGGTGCGGGGACTACAACGTCGGCGGCGGCCGGCCGCTGACCAACCGCAAGGGCTGGGTGCGGTCCACCCACTACCGCTACCCCGGCCCCCGCCCCACCCTGGCCACCGAGCCGGACGGCCGCCTCGTCGGCTACGAGGTGCTGGGGCTGCGGGCGGTCCGCCGCCGGGAGACCGTGCCGGGCAGCGGGGTGTGGGACACGCCGGACGACCTCGGCGGCGGCCCGCTGGCCCCGGTCCTCGGCGGTACGACGCTGCCGGACGGGCGCCACGTCCTGGCCGGGCTGCGGTTCTCGGCCCTGGAGGGGCACGGCGGCGACAACGAGCGCGAGATCGTCGTACTCGAACAGCGCTACCCGGGCGGCGCCTTCCGCGCCTGGACGGGCCTGGGCAACCCGGAGCGCACCCACGACCACGGGCGCCGGCTCGGCGTCCCGGTCCTGGCCACCGCGCCCGACGGCCGGGTCCACCTCTTCGTACGGAACGCGGAGAAAGGTCTCAGCACCCGGGTACGGGAGACGGACGGCCGGTGGGGCGACTGGCGGGACACCGGCGGCGGCGAGGTCCAGGACGGGCTGAGCGCGGTGGTGGACGCCGAGGGCCGGGTCCATGTCTTCGCGGCGGGCCGGTTCGCGGTGCACCACTGGACGCAGGACGAGCCGGGCAAGGAGGTGACCGCCCGGACGCAGGTCACCGGGGTGCCGGTGCCCGGCGACGGCCCGGCCGCGCTGCCCGGGCCGGACGGCAGCATCGAGCTGTACTACCGCGCGGCGGCGAAGGCGGCCCTCACGACCGTGCGGACCGGGGAGACCGCCGAGGAGACCGGCATCGACGGATACGGCCGCCGGGTCCCGGACCGGGCGGGCTTCGACGGCTACGGCCCGGTCGCCGCCGCGGGCACCCCGGGCGCCCCGGTCCTCCTCGGCCGCACCGACTCGGGCCTGCTCCAGCTCCGTACCCCCGCGGGCCTCCTCGTACAGCGGGACCGCCCGGTGGCCCTGGACGGCCCGGTCCTCCACCTCACCCCGGCCGGCCGCCCGGTCGTCGCCGCCCTCGGCCCGGACGCCGTCCCCTGGCTCTGGCGGCCCTGAGACCGGGCCGGTTACCGGCCCCGGGCCGGAACCCCGGAACACACCGAAGGGCCCCGCCCCACCGCATAAGCGGCGGGACGGGGCCCTTCTTGGTGCTCGTTACGGAGCAACCAGGTCAGACAGCCAAGTAATTACTTGACGATCTTGGTGACCTGGCCGGCGCCCACGGTCCGGCCACCCTCACGGATGGCGAACTTCAGGCCCTCCTCCATGGCGACCGGCTGGATCAGCTGGACCGACATGACGGTGTTGTCGCCCGGCATGACCATCTCGGTGCCCTCGGGGAGGGTCACGACGCCGGTCACGTCCGTGGTACGGAAGTAGAACTGCGGGCGGTAGTTGTTGAAGAACGGGGTGTGACGGCCACCCTCGTCCTTCGACAGGATGTAGGCCTGGGCCTCGAACTCGGTGTGCGGCGTGACCGAACCGGGCTTGATGATGACCTGGCCGCGCTCGACGTCCTCGCGCTTGATGCCACGGAGGAGCAGACCGACGTTCTCACCGGCCTGGCCCTCGTCGAGCAGCTTGCGGAACATCTCGATGCCGGTGACCGTGGTGGTGGTCTTCTCCTGCTTGATACCGACGATGTCGACGGTCTCGTTGACCTTGAGGACACCACGCTCGATACGACCGGTGACGACGGTGCCACGACCGGTGATCGTGAAGACGTCCTCGATCGGCATCAGGAACGGCTTGTCGACGTCACGCTCGGGCTGCGGGATGTTCTCGTCGACGGCCTTCATCAGGTCGAGGACGGTCTGGCCCCACTCCTTGTCGCCCTCGAGCGCCTTGAGCGCCGAGACCTTGACGACCGGCAGGTCGTCGCCCGGGAACTCGTACTCGGAGAGGAGCTCACGGACCTCGAGCTCGACGAGCTCCAGGATCTCCTCGTCGTCCACCATGTCGGCCTTGTTCAGGGCGACGACGATGTACGGAACGCCGACCTGGCGGGCCAGGAGCACGTGCTCCTTGGTCTGCGGCATCGGGCCGTCGGTGGCGGCGACCACGAGGATGGCACCGTCCATCTGCGCGGCACCGGTGATCATGTTCTTGATGTAGTCCGCGTGACCCGGGCAGTCGACGTGCGCGTAGTGACGCGACTCCGTCTGGTACTCGACGTGCGCGATCGAGATCGTGATACCGCGCTGGCGCTCCTCAGGAGCCTTGTCGATCTGGTCGAAGGCCGAGGCCTCGTTCAGGTCCGGGTACGCGTCGTGCAGCACCTTGGTAATGGCGGCCGTGAGGGTCGTCTTACCGTGGTCAATGTGACCGATGGTGCCGATGTTGACGTGCGGCTTAGTCCGCTCGAACTTCGCCTTCGCCACTGGGTCCTCCTGTGGAGTGGTTCTGTACGCCTTGCTTCATCGGCGCCAGGGTGATCTTTGCTGGGATGCCGGGGCCGGGGGCATTCACCGCATTGCTTGCGCTCCGCGACGAATGCCCCACCAGGCTCCGGTGACAAGCCTAAAGCGTGAGCTCGGGTGAGTTACTCGCCCTTGGCCTTCGCGATGATCTCCTCGGCGACGTTCCGCGGAACCTCGGCGTAGGAGTCGAACTGCATCGAGTAGCTTGCGCGACCCGAGGTCTTGCTGCGGAGGTCTCCGACGTAGCCGAACATCTCCGAGAGGGGCACGAGGCCCTTCACGACGCGAGCGCCGCTGCGCTCCTCCATGGCCTGGATCTGGCCACGGCGGGAGTTGATGTCACCGATGACATCACCCATGTAGTCCTCGGGCGTGGTGACCTCGACGGCCATCATCGGCTCGAGAAGAACCGGGGACGCCTTCCGCGCGGCCTCCTTGAAGGCCTGCGAACCGGCGATCTTGAAGGCCAGCTCGGAGGAGTCGACCTCGTGGTAGCCACCGTCGAGAAGAATGACGCGGACGCCCGTCATCTCGTAGCCGGCCAGGATGCCGAACTGCATGGCTTCCTGGGCACCCGCGTCCACCGAGGGGATGTACTCCCTGGGGATACGGCCACCGGTGACCTTGTTGACGAACTCGTACGAGGCCTCGCCGCCCTCGATGGGCTCGATCGCGATCTGCACCTTGGCGAACTGACCGGTACCACCGGTCTGCTTCTTGTGGGTGTAGTCGACGCGCTCGACGGCCTTGCGGATCGTCTCGCGGTACGCGACCTGCGGCTTGCCGACGTTCGCCTCGACGCGGAACTCGCGCTTCATGCGGTCGACGAGCACCTCGAGGTGCAGCTCGCCCATACCACCGATGATGGTCTGGCCGGTCTCCTCGTCGGAGTGCACCTGGAAGGACGGGTCCTCCTCGGAGAGGCGCTGGATGGCGACACCCAGCTTCTCCTGGTCACCCTTGGACTTGGGCTCGATGGCGACCTGGATGACCGGGGCCGGGAAGTCCATGGACTCCAGGATGACCGGCGCCTTGTCGTCGCAGAGCGTCTCACCGGTGGTGGTCTGCTTCAGACCCATCACGGCGATGATGTCGCCCGCGCCCACCGAGTCGATCTCCTCACGCTTGTTCGCGTGCATGCGGTAGATCTTGCCGATGCGCTCCTTCTTGCCCTTGACCGAGTTCAGCACCGAGGTGCCGGACTCCAGGCGGCCCGAGTAGACCCGGACGAAGGTGAGCTTGCCGAGGTGCGGGTCGCTCATGATCTTGAACGCCAGCGCCGCGAGCGGCTCGTCGTCGGACGGCTTGCGCTTGACGACGACCTCGGGGTCCTTGACGTCCTGGCCCTCGATGGCCTCGACGTCCAGGGGCGAGGGGAGGTAGCGAACCACGGCGTCGAGCAGGGGCTGGACGCCCTTGTTCTTGAACGCGGTGCCGCAGAACACCGGGGTGACGGTCGTCTCGCCGTCCTTGCCGGAGTTGATGGTGATGCGACGGATGCCCTCGTAGAGCTGCTCCACGGAAGGCTCCTCGCCCTCCAGGTAGAGCTCCATGAGCGCCTCGTCGTTCTCCGCGGCGGCCTCGAGCAGCTTGGCGCGGTACTCCTCGGCCTGCTCGGCGAGCTCGGCCGGGATGTCGACGACGTTGTACGCCTCGCCCTTGGTCGCTTCCGCGGGGTAGACGAACGCCTTCATCGTCACGAGGTCGACGACACCCGTGAAGTCGGCCTCGGCACCGATCGGAAGCTGCATGACGATCGGGGTCGCGCCGAGGCGGTCCGTGATCATCTGGACACAGCGGAAGAAGTTGGCACCGGTGCGGTCGAGCTTGTTGACGAAGCAGATACGCGGCACGCCGTAGCGGTCCGCCTGACGCCAGACGGTCTCGGACTGCGGCTCGACGCCCGCCACACCGTCGAACACGGTGACGGCGCCGTCGAGGACGCGGAGCGAACGCTCCACCTCGACGGTGAAGTCGACGTGACCCGGGGTGTCGATGATGTTGATGGTGTGGTCAACATCATTGAGCGGCCAGTGGCAGGTCGTCGCGGCGGACGTGATCGTGATGCCGCGCTCCTGCTCCTGCTCCATCCAGTCCATCGTGGCAGCGCCGTCGTGGACTTCACCGATCTTGTACGAAACGCCGGTGTAGAACAGGATCCGCTCAGTGGTGGTCGTCTTGCCCGCGTCGATGTGGGCCATGATCCCGATGTTGCGGACCTTGGCCAGGTCAAGCGAAGTGGTGGCCATAAGGCTC
This sequence comes from Streptomyces sp. NPDC056347, assembly GCF_042262625.1. Taxonomy (NCBI): domain Bacteria; kingdom Bacillati; phylum Actinomycetota; class Actinomycetes; order Kitasatosporales; family Streptomycetaceae; genus Streptomyces; species Streptomyces sp. NPDC056347. Next base: position 28,383 of record NZ_JBHJQP010000008.1, read on the forward strand.
AGTCTTCTCTCGGTCTCGATGTGGGTAGCGACTACCAGCGGTAGTGCGCGAAGGCCTTGTTGGACTCGGCCATCTTGTGGGTGTCCTCACGCTTCTTGACGGCAGCGCCAAGACCGTTGGAGGCGTCGAGCAGCTCGTTCATGAGGCGCTCGGTCATGGTCTTCTCGCGGCGGGCGCGGGAGTAACCCACGAGCCAGCGCAGCGCGAGGGTGGAGGCGCGACCGGGCTTGACCTCGATCGGCACCTGGTAGGTGGCGCCACCGACACGGCGGGACTTGACCTCGAGCGAGGGCTTGACGTTCTCAAGCGCGCGCTTCAGCGTGATGACCGGGTCGTTGCCGGTCTTCTCGCGGAGGCCCTCCATGGCGCCGTACACGATCCGCTCGGCGGTGGAACGCTTGCCGTCCAGCAGGATCTTGTTGATCAGCGAGGTGACAAGAGGAGAGTTGTAGACCGGGTCGATGATGACCGGGCGCTTCGGGGCGGGGCCCTTACGAGGCATTCTTACTTCTCCTTCTTGGCGCCGTAGCGGCTGCGGGCCTGCTTGCGGTTCTTGACACCCTGGGTGTCGAGCGAGCCGCGGATGATCTTGTAACGAACACCCGGCAGGTCCTTCACACGGCCACCACGCACGAGCACGATGGAGTGCTCCTGCAGGTTGTGTCCCTCACCCGGGATGTAGGCCGTGACCTCGATACCGGAGGTCAGACGCACACGCGCGACCTTACGGAGGGCCGAGTTCGGCTTCTTCGGGGTGGTCGTGAACACACGCGTGCAGACGCCGCGGCGCTGGGGCGAACCCTCGAGTGCGGGCGTCTTGTTCTTTTCGACCTTGTCCTGCCGGCCCTTGCGGACCAGCTGCTGGATCGTAGGCACTACTTCTCCGGTTTCTGTGTGCCGTTCGTGAAACTAACCTGGAACGTCACCGACCCACGCGGTCGGGTGTGTCGAATACTGCTGACTTCTGCCGCGAGGCAGGAGGAGCGCAGATTACGGTGGCCACTGACGGGCTCGGCATGCGGCTGAGGACACGCACACGAGCCCAGGCACACCCCAGGCACAAGGTCTGAGCGTACCTACCGCGTCGACTCCGGTCAAAACAAATCCGTCTCACCCCGATGCGCCGGAGTTCCGCCACTCGGGGCGGAGGGAATCGAGACAGCCGACCGGGGGCGGGCGGCAGGAATTCGACCTTGCCGGTCCGGGCACGGGGGTTCTCAGTACATTGAACCGCTCATGAACGACCGGGGGGACGGGATGACGGCCGCGGTGTACGCACCCGACGACGACGGACTCGACGACCAGGTGCCCTTCCTCGCCCGGCTGGAGCGCGAGGACCGGGTGGCCCTGCTCGCGCTGGGACGCGAGCTGCGCTTCGACGCCCGGACCGCCCTGCTCCGGCAGGACGAGCCGTCCGCGTACGTCCTGCTGATCCTCAACGGCTGGACGAAGATCACCACCTCCGCGCCCAACGGCTACGAGGCACTGCACGCCCTGCGCGGCCCCGGCGACATCGTCGGGGAATCGGCCGCGCTGACCGGTCGGCCGCGCTCGGCGACGGTGACGGCCCTCTCCCCCGTACGGGCCGCGGTCGTGACGCACGAGAAGTTCCGCGCGTTCGTGGCCGGCTCCCCCGAGGTGTCGCTCTCGCTCCTGGCACTGACCTCCGACCGGACGCGGGCCGCGGACCGGCGCAGCCTGGAGTTCGCGGCGATGACGGTGCGCGAGCGCTTCGCCGCTCTGCTGCTGGAGCTTGCGCGCACCCACGGCGCCCGTACGGACGAGGGCATCGAGCTGGACATCCCGCTCAGCAAGCAGGAGCTGGCCGGGGCGGTCAGCGCCTCCCGGGAGATGGTCCAGCGGCTGCTGAAGGACCTGCGCGAGCGGGGCGTCGTACGGACCGGGCGGCGGGCGCTGCTGATCGTGCGGCCGGACGCGCTCCGCCGGATCGCCCGGGCCGGGGAATCCGCCCGCCCCGCCGTCCGCCGGGAGGCCCCGCAGGCCCCGTAGCCCGGGCGGCCGGGACGGTCGGCGGCCGTTCCTCTGTGCACACGGTCACACACCGAGTGCGTCATCGTTCCTCACCGCCCCGGGCCTCCCGGCCCCACGCTCGTCTTCCCGGGCCGCTTCCCGGCCCCGGAGGACATGAGCGAGAGGCGTCCCATGAACGATCCGGTCAACAGCACGATCCTGCTGCTCGACATCGAGAAGTACAGCGAGCGCGACGACGTCGAGCAGGCGTTCCTGCGCCGCATGCTCTACGACCTGACCGACCGGGCCCTGCTGGCCGCCGGGATCGACGAGACCCGGCGGCGGCGGGCGGACCGCGGCGACTCCGTGATGGAGCTGATCGACGCCAACTGCTCGGTGATCGCCCTGCTGCGGGCGCTGCTGACCGAGATGCCCGCCCGGCTGCACAGCCAGAACCGGCGTGCCTCCGCCTCGGCCCGGATGCGGCTGCGGGGAGTGGTCGCCTCGGGGTTCGTCGCGGTGGACCCGCTCGACGGCTGGGTGGGCAGCGATCTCAACCACGCGTGCAGGCTGCTGGACGCGGAGGCGCTGCGGGAGGCGCTGCGGGAGCGCCGGGACGACTTCGCGCTCTGCGTGTCCGACACGGTCTACCAGGGGGTCGTACGGCACAGCCACACGGGCGTTCCGGCGGAGGAGTTCCGCTCCGTCACGGTGGACAGCAAGAACGGCCCGCTCGACGCGTGGCTGCACGGAGCTCTTCCGCAGGAGGACCCGAGGGGTGCGGACGCCGCCCCGGCCGCCCCGCGGCCGACGGTGCCCGGTCCCGCCCCCGCTGCCGGCTTCGGCGGGGCCCCGATCACCGGTGGCGTCTTCGGCGGCACCAACCACGGCATCGGCGGCGGCACGTTCCACGGGAACGTCAGCTTCGGCGACGGCGGCCGGGGCGAGCGCCGGTGAGCGCCGAGGAACAGGCGCAGCCCGCCCAGCCCCCGGCCGGGGACGACCACGGTGCCGAACCGCCGGAGTCCCATCAGGCCGAGGAGGAGGGCGTCGGCGCGGCGGAGACCGACCAGCCGCAGCCCGCCTGGGCGGCCCGGCGGGACCTGGAGAGCCACACCCCGCGGACCATGGGGTTCGGGGACAACGCCCGGATCGGCGGGGGTGTCCTCGGCGGGACCAACCACGGCATCGGCGGCGGCACGTTCCACGGGGACGTCCTGCAGCGGACCGAGATCACCTACCAGTTCGGCGCGTCCTTCGCCCTCCACACCTCGGGCGAGATCGCCCCGTCCGCCCTGGCGGGGCTGGCCGCGCGCTTCGTCCCCGGGCGGAACGACTTCGAGGCGCTGGCCGGCCGGCTCCGCGACGAGCACGTGCTGGTTCTCTCGGGCCCGTACTTCGCGGGCCGGCGGACCGCCGCGCTCATGCTCCTGCACCGGATCGGCGCCGATCCGGTGCGGGCGGTCGACCGGGACACCACCCCCGACCAGCTCACCGCCGGGCTCAAGGGCGGCGAGCCGGACGGCGGCCGGACCGGGCACATCCTGTGCGACCTGGTCACCGAGCCGGGCCGGCCGCTGCGGGAGGCCGATCTGCTGGCCGCGCGCAAGGAGCTCGGTGAGGACGCGTATCTGGTGATCACCACGGGACCGGCCGCCCTGCTGGAGGACGTACCGGTGGCGGAGTGGCGGACGCCCGCGCCGAGTGACGTCCTGGCCGCGCATCTGGCGGCGCTGCTGGGCGGCGCGGAGCGCGTACCGGAGCTGATGGCCCTGCCCGCCGCGGCGGCGTTCCTCGAACGCAGCCATCAGCCGCGTGAGGCCGCCGGATTCGCCCGACTCCTGGCCGAGTACGCGGACGGGGACGGGGAGGCCGATGCCGCGGGCCTCGACGGCTTCTCCCTGGTCGCGCTGGAGAGCCAGGTCCAGGAGTGGTTCGAGGACGACGGGACCGTACTGCACCTGCGTGAGAAGGCGTTCCTCGTCGCACTGGCCGCCTTCGACGAGGGGCCGTACGCCCTGACGGCGGAGCTGGGCGATCTGCTCTACGCCGCCCTCCGGAGGACCGAGAGCCGACTGGACCCCTCCGTCCCGGTCTTCGGTACGCACATCGGCAAACGGCTCCAGCTGGCGCGGGCGCGCCGGTTCGAGGCGGAGGAACCCACCGAATGGGGTCCGGTCCAGCAGGTGAAGGCCGCCTTCCTCGACGAGCGGACCCCGCTCGTGCTGCTGCGCGAGATCTGGACCGGGCACCCCTCGGCGCGGCCCGCGCTCGTGCACTGGCTGCGGCAGCTGGCCGGGGACGGGCGGCCCTTCGTCCGTACTCGCGCCGCCTCCACCGTCGCCGTGCTCGCCCACACCGATCTGCCGTCCGCCATGGCGCTGGTCATCGAGCCGTGGGCCGCGTCCCGCCTCTACCGGCACCGGAGCGTCGCCGTCAGCGCGCTCACGCTCGCCCACGTACTGGGCACCCCTCATGTGCCGCGGATCCTCGACGCCTGGTGCGAGAGCGAGGAGCCGTCGCTGCGCTGGGTGGCCATCCGGGCCCACGGGATGATCGGGCCGGAGCGCCCGGCGGAGGCCCTGGCCGCCCTGCGCGCGGCGGCCCGGCACGAGGCGGCTCGGCCGGAGCCCGATCCGGATCTGACGGGGCAGCTCGCCGAGTCCGTGGAGCTGCTGCTGCTGTCGGCCGCGGGCGAGGCGGTGATCGCGGAGCTGGTGCGGACGGTGCACGACGACCGGCCGGCGGCCGGTCTCGCGCTCGGCGGCTTCCTCGGAGCCTGCCGCCGTACCGAGGAGGACGACCGCCACGGCCTGCCGAGCGTGCTGGCCCGGTACGCGCGGGCCTCGGCGGCGGGCACCCCCGGCGCCCCCGGCATCGCCGAGCTGTGGCGTACCGCGCTGGGCGACCGGGGCCACACCCGCAACGCCCTCGATGTGCTCCGCCGCTGGGTGCTCGCGGCGGACCGCGCTCCCGGCACCGAGTGGGCGCTCGCCGCCCTGCTGCCCCCGCTGGTCACCACGGGGCCGGAGTACCAGCGGATCAGTCACCTCCTGCGGACCATGCCCGGCGAGGACGGCGCCGGTCCCCCGCCCGTGGCGGGCCGGCTGCTGACCGTGCTGCCGCGCCCCTGATCCGCGTACGCCTCCTTCTTCCTCCCTCTGCGACAGGAGAATTCCCATGTCCGAATTCCGCCGAGCCCCCGACTGGGACCAGCGGGCCGACCGCGGTACGCGATTGACCGACCCGGTGGTCACGGTCCGGCAGCTGTCCCGTTTCGGCTTCTCCCGCCGCCCGCTCACCCGGATCGACCACGCCCTGGTCTTCTCGGCCGCGGACGGCTCGTACGAGACCTACCTCCCGCCGCTCCGCCCCACCAGGGCCTCGGCCGCCGCGAAGCGCTACACCGCGGTGTACGAGGTCGACATGGGGGTCCATCCGGTACGCGAGAAGATCACGCTGCCGAGCGACGACGACGCCTTCGAGTTCGCGGCGGTCGTCGAGCTGTCGTGGCAGGTCGTGAGTCCCGAGCGGTTCGTGGCGAGCCGGCACCGTGATGTGCCGCGGCTGCTGGTGGGCGAGCTGGAGCGGGCGGCCCGCTCCGTCACCCGGCGCTATCCGGCCGCCCGGAGCGCCGCGGCCGAGGAGGCGCTGCTGCGGGAGATCGGCGCCCAGGTGGCGCTCGGCGCCCGAGCCGGGCTCACGGCGGACTGGACGGTCCGGCTGCGCGGCGACCAGGAGGTCATCGACCACGTCCGGCGCATGCGCTCCATCGACCACGAGGCCACCGAGCAGATCCGCACCGAGCTCCTCGGCGGGGAACACGATGCCGCGGTCGACCGGCGGGCCAGGGAGCAGGACACGCTCCAGTCGGGGCGCGCGGCCGAGTTCGAGGAGCAGCAGCACCGGCTGAGGCTCCGGCAGCAGCAGTGGCAGCACACCGAGGAGGTCGACCGGGCACGCGCCCTGCTGGAGCTCCAGCAGGTGAACGCGGAGAAGATCGCGTTCTACGAGAAGTACCTGGAACAGGGCGGCGTCCGTGCGTGGGCGCTCCATCTCTCGGCCCACCCCGAGGACACCCGGCTCGTGGCGTCGAGCCTGCGCGAGGACCAGCTCCGGGTGATCAGGTCCCAGCTGGAGCTGGCGAAGGAGCTGCTGAAGGGTGACAGCGCGGAGAACCACGAGCTGGAGGCGCCGAAGCAGCACGCGTTCCAGGCCGTGATCGACGTACTGGACCAGCACCTTCCGGGCGTCACCGCGCACAGCACGGCCGGAGGACGGCTGACCGTGTCGATGCCGCAGGACGCCGCGGAGGCGGCACCGGACGTGAAGGTGCCGGGCATGCGGTCCGGTGCCCCCACGGCGTTCGCCGGCTGGCAGCCCCCGCCCGGCTACGGCAGCACCCCCCTGGCACCGGCCGGCGAGAAGGCGGGCCCGACCGAGAAGGCCGGCCCGGAGAGGACCACCGACGAGAAGGCGGACAAGGAGGGGGCGGGCGCATGACCGACCACGCACCGGCCCGCTCCGTCGAGGCAGGCGACCGGCTCCTGGACGGCCTGCGGGCCGAGGTCGCCCGGGCCGACAGCAAGGCGTCCGTACTGGTCGCCGCGCTCGGCATGACCGCGGGCGTGCTCAGCGGCTGGCTGGCGGGCAGCACCTGGCGGCCGGGCTCGCTCAACGGCACCGGGACAGCCCTGTGGTGGACGGGCATCGGCGGTCTGGCCGCCGCGCTGGTCTCCCTGCTGATGGCCGTGCTCCCGCGCTACCACCGCAGCACCTGGATCCCCGGGGAGCCGCTCACCTACTTCGGGGACATCCGGGACGCCGCCCGGCGCGGCCTCCTGCCGGAGGCGCTCGACGCCACCGAGAACTCCCGGACCGCCGCACTCGTCACGGCCCTGGCCGAGACCAGCCGGATCGCCCTGTGCAAGCACCGGTGGATACGGGCCGGGCTGCTCGCCTACTCCCTGGGCGCCGTCCTGCTCCCCGCCTCGCTGCTGCTCGGCTGACGCCCCGACCGCCAAAGGATGATCACGATGTCACCGACCTCCCGGCCCCGGGATCCGGGCGACGGACGCGTACCGTCCCCGGACCCGAACCCTGATCCGCCCGCCACCGCGCCACCGCCGCCCGAGGACACGGTCCCCGAGGACACGGTCCCCGACGATCTGGTCTACGAGCACGGGCCCGGCCGCCGCGTGTACTACGCGGCGCGTCAGCGGCGCATGGACCTCACCGCCGTGGGGCAGCTGGCACTGGCCCTGCCCGCGTTCCTGACGAGCGCGCTGGTGGTGCTGCTCGCGGGTGTGCTCCTGGAGATCGGGGCCGGGGTGCCGTTCTGGATACCGGCCGCCCTCTGGGTGGTCTCCGGTGCCCTGGTCTTCCATCCGCCCACGGAGGACCTGCTCGCCCGCTATCTGTTCGGGCTGCGGCGGCCGATGCCCCAGGAGGCCGCCCGGCTGGAACCCGTCTGGCGGGAGGTGACGGCCGTCGCCGGGGTCGACGGGTCCCGCTACCGGCTCTGGGTCGAGGAGAGCGACGGCCTCAACGCGCTCGCCGCGGCGGGGCACATCGTGGGGGTCACCCGGTATGCGCTGGAACAGCTGTCGAGCCGGCGGCTGGCCGCCGTGCTCGCCCATGAGCTGGGACATCACAGCGGCGGCCACGCGTGGTCCCTGCTGCTCTGCCACTGGTACGGGCTGCCCGGACGGCTGGTGCGGCGGGCGCTCCGGGCGATGGCGGCGTCCCTGGTCACACCCGCCCGGTGCGCCGTCTACCTGGCCGGGGGCGTCCTGCTCCTCGCGCTGGGCGGTCTCGGCTCCACCGCCACCCGGATCCTCTACGGGCTTCCGCTGCTGCTCGCGCTCCCGTACCTGTCGGCGGCCGTGGGACGGCGTGCCGAGCTCCGTGCCGACCGGCACGCCGCGGTGCTCGGCTTCGCCCCGGACCTCGCGGAGGTGCTGGAGACGCTGCACGCGGACGGGCTTCCGGCCGACGTGCCGGTGCCCGTCCGGCTGCTCTCCACCCACCCCGACGTCCCGACCCGGCTCTACCACCTGCGGCGCTACCTGTAACCCGGCACGGATGAAAGCGCAAAGGCCGAAGGGCGGCCACCCCGTGCGATACGGGGTGACCGCCCTCCGGGCGTTTCAGGCGGCTCGCCTACTGGTTGTACGGACCGTAGTCGTAGTCCTCCAGCGGAACGGCCTGGCCGGAGCCGGTGCCGAACGGCGAGTAGTCCATGTCGTCGTAGCCGACGGCCGAGTACATCGCGGCCTTGGCCTCCTCGGTCGGCTCGACCCGGATGTTGCGGTAGCGGGACAGGCCCGTACCGGCCGGGATGAGCTTACCGATGATGACGTTCTCCTTGAGGCCGATGAGGCTGTCGGACTTGGCGTTGATCGCCGCGTCCGTCAGCACTCGGGTCGTCTCCTGGAAGGAGGCGGCCGACAGCCAGGATTCCGTCGCCAGCGAGGCCTTGGTGATACCCATCAGCTGCGGACGGCCGGAGGCGGGGTGACCGCCCTCGGTGACCACACGACGGTTCTCGGTCTCGAACTTCGAGCGCTCGACGAGCTCGCCCGGCAGCAGCTCCGCGTCGCCGGACTCGATGATCGTCACGCGGCGCAGCATCTGCCGGATGATGATCTCGATGTGCTTGTCGTGGATCGACACACCCTGCGAGTTGTAGACCTTCTGGACCTCGCCGACCAGGTGCACCTGGACCGCACGCTGGCCGAGGATGCGCAGCACGTCGTGCGGGTTGGTGGCACCGACGGTGAGCTTCTGGCCCACCTCGACGTGGTCGCCCTCGCCCACCAGCAGACGGGCACGCTTGGAGATCGGGAAGGGGATCTCGTCGCTGCCGTCGTCCGGGGTGACGACGATCTTCTTGGTCTTCTCGGTCTCCTCGATCCGGACCCGGCCCGCGGACTCCGAGATCGGGGCGACACCCTTGGGCGTACGGGCTTCGAAGAGCTCGACGACTCGGGGCAGACCCTGGGTGATGTCGTCACCGGCCACACCACCGGTGTGGAAGGTACGCATCGTCAGCTGGGTACCGGGCTCACCGATGGACTGGGCGGCGATGATGCCGACCGCCTCACCGATGTCGACCAGCTTGCCGGTGGCGAGCGAGCGTCCGTAGCAGAAGGCACAGGTGCCGACCGCCGACTCGCAGGTCAGGACCGAGCGGGTCTTGACCTCCTCGACGCCGTGCATGACCAGCTGGTCGATGAGCACGTCACCGAGGTCGACGTTGGCCGGCGCGATGACCTTGCCGTCGACGACGACGTCCTCGGCCAGCATGCGGGCGTAGACGCTGGTCTCGACGTCCTCGGTCTTGCGGAGGACGCCGTCGGCACCCTTCTCCGCGATCTTCAGCTTGAGGCCGCGGTCGGTGCCGCAGTCCTCCTCGCGAATGATCACGTCCTGCGAGACGTCCACCAGACGACGGGTCAGGTAACCCGAGTCGGCGGTACGCAGGGCGGTGTCCGCCAGACCCTTACGGGCACCGTGCGTGGAGATGAAGTACTCCAGCACGGACAGGCCCTCGCGGAAGGACGCCTTGATGGGACGCGGGATCGTCTCGTTCTTGGCGTTGGACACCAGACCACGCATACCGGCGATCTGACGCATCTGCATCATGTTTCCTCGGGCACCCGAGTCAACCATCATGAAGATGGGGTTGGTCCGCGGGAAGTTCGCGTTCATCGCCTCGGCGACCTCGTTGGTCGCCTTGGTCCAGATCGCGATGAGCTCCTGCGTGCGCTCGTCCTTGGTGATCAGACCGCGCTCGTACTGCTTCTGGACCTTCTCGTCCTGCGCCTCGTAGCCCGCGACGATCGCCTTCTTGGCCTCGGGGACCACGACGTCGGAGATGGCCACGGTGACACCGGAACGGGTCGCCCAGTGGAAGCCCGCCGCCTTCAGGTTGTCGAGCGTCGCCGCCACGATGACCTTGGGGTAGCGCTCGGCGAGGTCGTTGACGATCTCGGAGAGCTGCTTCTTGCCGACCGAGTAGTCGACGAACGGGTAGTCCTCGGGCAGCAGCTCGTTGAAGAGCGCACGGCCCAGGGAGGTACGCAGCCGGAACGAGTCGCCCGGCTGGAACTCCTGCTCGCCCTCCTCGGCGACCGGCGGCACCCAGCCACGCGGCGGGATGGTGCCCACCGGGAAGCGGATGTCGACCTTCGCCTGGAGCGACAGCTCGCGGGCGTCGAAGGCCATGATCGCCTCGGCCGTGGAGCCGAAGGAGCGGTCCTGTCCGACGACCTCGCGCTCCTCCTCGTCCGTGGTGAGGAAGAACAGGCCCAGCACCATGTCCTGGGTCGGCATGGTGACGGGACGGCCGTCGGCCGGCTTCAGGATGTTGTTCGAGGACAGCATCAGGATGCGGGCCTCGGCCTGCGCCTCCGCGGAGAGCGGCAGGTGCACGGCCATCTGGTCACCGTCGAAGTCCGCGTTGAACGCGGTGCAGACGAGCGGGTGGATCTGGATGGCCTTGCCCTCGACCAGCTGCGGCTCGAAGGCCTGGATGCCGAGGCGGTGCAGCGTGGGCGCACGGTTCAGCAGGACCGGGTGCTCGGCAATGACCTCTTCGAGGACGTCGTACACGACCGTGCGGCCGCGCTCGACCATCCGCTTCGCCGACTTGATGTTCTGCGCGTGGTTCAGGTCGACCAGGCGCTTCATCACGAACGGCTTGAAGAGCTCCAGCGCCATGGCCTTCGGCAGACCGCACTGGTGCAGCTTGAGCTGCGGACCGACGACGATCACGGAACGCGCGGAGTAGTCCACACGCTTGCCGAGCAGGTTCTGACGGAAACGACCCTGCTTGCCCTTGAGCATGTCGGACAGCGACTTCAGCGGACGGTTGCCGGGGCCCGTGACCGGGCGACCACGACGGCCGTTGTCGAAGAGCGCGTCGACGGCCTCCTGGAGCATGCGCTTCTCGTTGTTCACGATGATCTCGGGCGCGCCGAGGTCGAGAAGCCGCTTCAGGCGGTTGTTGCGGTTGATCACGCGGCGGTACAGGTCGTTCAGGTCGGAGGTCGCGAAGCGGCCACCGTCCAGCTGCACCATCGGACGCAGGTCCGGCGGGATGACCGGCACGCAGTCGAGCACCATGCCCTTGGGCTTGTTGCTGGTCTGCAGGAACGCGGAGACGACCTTGAGGCGCTTGAGCGCACGGGTCTTCTTCTGGCCCTTGCCGGTGCGGATGATCTCGCGGAGGCGCTCGGCCTCCTCGTCGAGGTCGAAGGACTCCAGGCGCTTCTGCAGCGCGGCGGCGCCCATGCAGCCGTCGAAGTACGTGCCGAAGCGGTCACGCAGCTCGCGGTAGAGCAGCTCGTCGCCCTCCAGGTCCTGGACCTTGAGGTTCTTGAAGCGGCTCCACACCTCGTCGAGACGGTCGATCTCGCGCTGCGCGCGGTCGCGCAGCTGCTTCATCTCGCGCTCGGCACCCTCGCGCACCTTGCGGCGCACGTCGGCCTTGGCGCCCTCGGCCTCCAGCTCGGCCAGGTCGGTCTCGAGCTTCTTGGCGCGGGCTTCCAGGTCGGCGTCGCGGCGGTTCTCGATCTGCTGGCGCTCGACGGAGACGTGCGCCTCCAGCGACGGCAGGTCGCGCGTACGGCGCTCCTCGTCCACGAACGTGATCATGTACGCGGCGAAGTAGATGACCTTTTCCAGGTCCTTCGGCGCGAGGTCGAGGAGGTAGCCCAGGCGCGACGGGACGCCCTTGAAGTACCAGATGTGGGTGACGGGAGCGGCAAGCTCGATGTGACCCATGCGCTCACGGCGCACCTTGGCGCGCGTGACCTCGACGCCACAGCGCTCACAGATGATGCCCTTGAAGCGGACACGCTTGTACTTGCCGCAGTAGCACTCCCAGTCCCGGGTCGGACCGAAGATCTTCTCGCAGAAGAGTCCGTCCTTTTCGGGCTTGAGCGTGCGGTAGTTGATGGTCTCCGGCTTCTTCACTTCGCCGTGGGACCAGGTACGAATGTCGTCCGCGGTGGCGAGGCCGATCCGCAGCTCGTCGAAGAAGTTGACGTCGAGCACTTGTCGTCAATCCCTCTTTCGGGGGTTCGAGCCCCCTCGCGTCAGGCGAGAAATCGGGGCACTTCAGCAATGGTCTGAACGGGTCCGGGGAGAGCCGGCCGGATCACTGGGATCCGGCCGGCCAACCCGTCAGACCTCTTCGACGCTGCTCGGCTCGCGCCGGGACAGGTCGATACCGAGCTCCTCCGCCGCGCGGAAGACGTCCTCGTCGGTGTCGCGCATCTCGATGGACATGCCGTCCGAGGACAGCACCTCCACGTTGAGGCAGAGCGACTGCATTTCCTTGATGAGCACCTTGAAGGACTCGGGAATGCCCGGCTCGGGGATGTTCTCGCCCTTGACGATGGCCTCGTAGACCTTCACGCGGCCGGTCACGTCGTCGGACTTGATGGTCAGGAGCTCCTGGAGGGCGTATGCGGCGCCGTATGCCTCAAGGGCCCACACCTCCATCTCACCGAATCGCTGTCCACCGAACTGAGCCTTACCACCCAGCGGCTGCTGGGTGATCATGGAGTACGGGCCCGTCGACCGCGCGTGCAGCTTGTCGTCGACGAGGTGGTGCAGCTTGAGGATGTACATGTAACCGACCGAGACCGGTTCCGGGAACGGCTCGCCGGAGCGGCCGTCGTACAGGTTGGCCTTGCCGGAGGGCTGCACCAGGCGGTCGCCGTCGCGGTTCGGGATCGTGGCCCCGAAGAGGCCGGAGATCTCGTCCTCGCGCGCACCGTCGAAGACGGGGGTGGCGACGTTGGTGCCGGGGGCGACCTGGTCGGCGCCGATGGCCTGGAGCCGCTTGGCCCACTCGTCACCGAGGCCGGAGACGTCCCAGCCGCGGCTGGCGAGCCAGCCGAGGTGGATCTCCAGGACCTGTCCCGGGTTCATTCGGGACGGGACACCCAGCGGGTTGAGGATGATGTCGACCGGGGTGCCGTCCTCCAGGAACGGCATGTCCTCGATCGGGAGGATCTTCGAGATGACGCCCTTGTTGCCGTGACGGCCGGCGAGCTTGTCACCATCGGTGATCTTGCGCTTCTGCGCGACGTAGACGCGGACCAGCTGGTTCACGCCCGGCGGCAGCTCGTCGCCCTCTTCGCGGTCGAAGACGCGGACGCCGATGACCTTGCCGATCTCGCCGTGCGGGACCTTCAGCGACGTGTCGCGGACCTCGCGCGCCTTCTCACCGAAGATCGCGCGGAGCAGGCGCTCCTCGGGGGTCAGCTCGGTCTCGCCCTTGGGCGTGACCTTGCCGACGAGGATGTCACCGGCGACGACCTCGGCACCGATCCGGATGATGCCGCGCTCGTCGAGGTCGGCGAGGACCTCCTCGGAGACGTTCGGGATGTCCCGGGTGATCTCCTCGGGGCCGAGCTTGGTGTCACGGGCGTCGACCTCGTGCTCCTCGATGTGGATCGAGGAGAGGACGTCGTCCTGCACGAGGCGCTGCGACAGGATGATCGCGTCCTCGTAGTTGTGACCCTCCCACGGCATGAACGCCACGAGCAGGTTCTTGCCGAGGGCCATCTCGCCGAACTCGGTGGCCGGACCGTCCGCGAGGACCTGGTCGGCGACGACCCGGTCGCCCTCGGAGACGACGACCTTCTGGTTGACCGAGGTGCCCTGGTTGGAGCGCATGAACTTGGCGATGCGGTACGTGGTGTACGTACCGTCGTCGTTCGTCACGGTGATGTAGTCCGCGGAGACCTCCTGGACCACACCGTCCTTCTCGGCCTTGAGCACGTCACCGGCGTCGGTGGCGCAGCGGTACTCCATGCCGGTGCCGACGAGCGGGGCCTCCGACTTAATCAGCGGCACCGCCTGACGCATCATGTTCGCGCCCATGAGGGCACGGTTGGCGTCGTCGTGCTCCAGGAAGGGGATCATCGCGGTCGCGACGGACACCATCTGGCGCGGCGAGACGTCCATGTAGTCCACGTCGGTCGGCGGGACGTAGTCGACCTCGCCGCCACGGCGGCGGACCAGCACGCGGGACTCGGCGAACCGGAGCTCGTCGGTCAGCGGCGCGTTGGCCTGCGCGATGACGAAGCGGTCCTCCTCGTCGGCGGTGAGGTAGTCGACCTCGTCGGTGACCTGGCCGTCGACGACCTTGCGGTACGGCGTCTCGATGAAGCCGAAGGCGTTGATCCGGCCGTAGGAGGCCAGCGAGCCGATCAGACCGATGTTCGGACCTTCGGGCGTCTCGATCGGGCACATGCGGCCGTAGTGCGAGGGGTGCACGTCACGGACTTCGAAGCCGGCCCGCTCACGGGAGAGACCACCCGGGCCCAGCGCGTTGAGACGACGCTTGTGCGTCAGACCCGACAGCGGGTTGTTCTGGTCCATGAACTGGGACAGCTGGCTGGTGCCGAAGAACTCCTTGATGGAGGCGACGACCGGCCGGATGTTGATCAGGGTCTGCGGCGTGATCGCCTCGACGTCCTGGGTGGTCATGCGCTCGCGCACGACGCGCTCCATACGGGCGAGACCCGTACGGACCTGGTTCTGGATCAGCTCACCGACGTTACGGATACGGCGGTTGCCGAAGTGGTCGATGTCGTCGGTCTCGACGATGATCGAACGACCGGACTCGCCGACCGTCTCGGTCTCACCGGCGTGCAGCTTGACCAGGTACTTGATCGTCGCGATGACGTCGTCGCTGGTGAGCACACCGGCGTCCAGCGGCTCGTCGGCGCCGAGCTTCTTGTTCACCTTGTAGCGGCCGACCTTCGCGAGGTCGTAGCGCTTCGGGTTGAAGTAGAGGTTCTCCAGCAGCGTCTGAGCGGCCTCGCGGGTGGGCGGCTCGCCCGGGCGCAGCTTGCGGTAGATGTCGAGCAGCGCGTCGTCCTGGCCCTGGGTGTGGTCCTTCTCCAGGGTGGCGCGCATGGACTCGTACTCGCCGAACTCCTCGAGGATCTGCTCGGTCGTCCAGCCGAGAGCCTTCAGGAGAACGGTGACGGACTGCTTGCGCTTGCGGTCGATACGGACACCGACCATGTCGCGCTTGTCGATCTCCATCTCCAGCCAGGCACCCCGGGACGGGATGATCTTGGCGGAGAAGATGTCCTTGTCGGACGTCTTGTCGATGGAGGAGTCGAAGTAGACACCCGGCGAGCGGACCAGCTGCGACACGACGACACGCTCGGTGCCGTTGATGACGAAGGTGCCCTTGTTGGTCATCAGCGGGAAGTCGCCCATGAAGACCGTCTGGGACTTGATCTCGCCGGTTTCGTTGTTGGTGAACTCGGCGGTGACGAAGAGCGGGGCGCCGTACGTGAAGTCGCGCTCCTTGCACTCGTCGATCGAGTTCTTCGGGGGCTCGAAGCGGTGGTCGCGGAAAGTCAGCGACATCGACCCGGAGAAGTCCTCGATCGGCGAGATCTCCTCGAAGATCTCTTCCAGGCCGGACTTGGTGGGGACGTTTTGTCCGCTGTCCAGAGCAGCCTCGACGCGAGCCTTCCATGCGGCATTGCCGAGGAGCCAGTCAAAGCTCTCGGTCTGCAGCGCGAGGAGGTTCGGAACCTCGAGGGGCTCCTTGATCTTTGCAAAGGAGATGCGCAGCGGGGCGGTGCTGGCACCGTTGTTCGTATTCGCGGTCGAGGCGTTGCGCGAGGCGGCCAAGAGGGGGTCCTTCCGAGGGCTCGGACTCACTACGCGCGTACCGGTCCCAAGCCGGACACGGTGACAGTCATTCCCTGACGCGGACCAAAAGGCCAGGTCAGAGGCGATCAGTCATCGGTGCTCAAGCGAGGGCATGCCCCTGGTGACGGGCAGGAGGCAGCTAACAGGCAGCGCAAAGGGTCAGTGTAGCCAAACGGCACACTGATGTCCAGTGGGGGTTCTCAGAGACCCACGTCGCTCTCAACAGCTGTTCTCAACACCCATGGCTAGAACCTTTGCGCGCGGTGCGCTCTTCTTTACTGCCCGCTCCGTCCTCGATCCATGCCTCGGATCCCGGATCGATGTGACGACGCGTCCTGAGAATTGCGCGCCGCGTGCGGTTCGTCAAGGCCCTCCTACGGGGAGGAGGCCCCGCGGCCCCCGTCCGGCCCGCCTTCCGGCGCCGGTCGGCCGCCCCGAGAGGCAACGGCGATGATCACCATACTCGTCAACGCGGGAAGAGCAAGGCAGCCGCATCGGGTACGCCGAAGGGCGACCACCCCGATGGGTGATCGCCCTTCGTCAGATGACGTCCGTGCCACGCGGCACGGGGCGCCAGGAGGAGTCAGAGGACTCCTTGAGTCACTTGACCTCGACGGAAGCGCCGGCGGCCTTGAGGGACTCGGCAGCCTTCTCGGCGGCCTCCTTGGCGACCTTCTCGAGGACCGGCTTCGGGGTGCCGTCGACGAGGTCCTTGGCCTCCTTCAGACCCAGCGAGGTCAGCTCACGCACGACCTTGATGACCTGGATCTTCTTCTCGCCGGCGCCGGTGAGGATGACGTCGAACTCGTCCTTCTCCTCGACGGCCTCGGCAACGGCGCCCGGGCCGGCCGGACCGGCGACGGCGACGGCCGCGGCGGCGGTGACGTCGAACTTCTCCTCGAAGGCCTTCACGAACTCGGCGAGCTCGATGAGGGTCATCTCTTCGAACTGCGCGAGCAGGTCGTCCTGGGACAGCTTCGCCATGATGGCGTCCTTCCACTAATTCGGCAGGTGCCGGATGTACATGTAGGCGGGCGTACGTTCGGCCCGCTGCGACCGTCTCCCTAGTGGGCGACGATCATTGCGCGAGCCGAGTTACTCGGCACCGCCCTGCTCTTCGAGCTTGACGCGAAGCGCCTCCGCGGTGCGGACGAACTTCGACGGCAGCGCCTGGAAGAGCGAAGCAGTCTGGGACTGCTTGCCCTTGAAGGCACCGGCCAGCTTGCTGAGCAGAACCTCGCGGGACTCGAGGTCCGCAAGCTTCTTGATCTCATCGGCGGACAGCGCCTTGCCATCAAGGACACCGCCCTTGATGATCAGGTTCGGGTTCTCCTTGGCGAAGTCACGAAGACCCTTCGCCGACTCCACCGGGTCACCGGTGATGAAGGCAACCGCCGTCGGACCGGTGAACTGGTCGTCGAGCGAGGTGATCCCGGCCTCGTTGGCCGCAATCTTGGTCAGCGTGTTCTTCACCACGGCGTACTGGGCGTTCTCACCGAGCGAACGACGCAGCGTCTTGAGCTGCGCCACGGTGAGACCCCGGTACTCGGTCAGCACGGCGGCGTTCGAGCTGCGGAACTGGTCCGCGAGCTCGGCTACCGCGGCAGCCTTGTCGGGCCTTGCCATGAGCGTCGGCCTCCTTCCGGGTGATGAGGACCGCTCAGAAGGGGCCGGGAAAGACGAAACGCCCCGGCGCAGGCGCCAGGGCGTAGCTCGACCGAATGAGATCCGGGAGCTTTCCACAGTCACCTGCGCAGGTCGCCCGTACTCAACGGATCCTTCGGTCACCGACCCTCTTGCGAGAGTGCGGCAACGACCAGCGGTCTTTGGCTTCTGTAGGAGAGTACGCGACCGTGGTCGCGCCGAGCAAATCCGTCCCGCCCGGGGCGGACCGGGGGCGTCAGGAAGCGGCCCCGCCGGCTCCCTGCTGCTGCTTCAGCAGCTCGGCGAAGTCGACCGTGTCGGCGGCCGGCGGCTGCTCGACGGAGGCCTTCGTCCCGTAGTCGCTGTAGTACACCGTGGAATTGAGCTCGCCGGTCTTCATCTGGCCGCGCTCGACCTTCTTGACCAGCAGGTCGTTGGCGTCGACCCAGATGTCGACCTGCTCGGTGGTGATGCCCGCGTCGCTGAACTGCTTCTTCAGCTGCTCCAGCTGGCCGGCGTCGAGCGCGGAGTTCTTCGCGGTGAGCGAGGCCACGTCGACGGTGCCGGAGTAGTGCGTGGCCTGGACGCCGCGCACGTCCTCCGTGCCGACCTTCTGCACGTCGCCGGAGGCCAGCAGCGACTTCACGCCCTGGTCGGGGGTGGTGTTCTGCATCTGCTGCTTCATCGCCTCGCCGGAGGCGCCCGCCATCTTGGCGAGGTCGGCGTAGCGGTAGCTGATCCAGTGCTTGCCGCCGGCCTGCGCGGCGAAGCCGTCGCCCATGTTGACGACGTAGCCGTCCTTGAAGTAGCGGGCCTGCATCGTGCCGTCGCCGCCGGACTGCTTCACGGCGTCCGCCATGCTGCCACCGGTGTAGGTGATCTCCATGGAGCCGGTGAGCCCGTCGGACCAGTCGATGACGCCGGTCTGCTTCATGGACATCATGGTGCCCATCTGCGTGGTGCCCTCGACCTTCGCCGACCGCTCCCCGCCGGTCTTCTTCTGCACGTTGCGCAGCGCGGCGATCGGGTCGGCCTTCACCACTCCGCCGGCCTTGTCCGTGCCCCGGTCCGCGCTCTTGCCGCTGTCCGATCCGCCGCAGGCCGCGACCGACGTCAGCGCCGCCGCCGCCATCACGGACAGGCACACGCGCCGCACGGTACTGGTCCTCATGTCAGCTTCCACCCCTCGTTCGGCTCTGTCGTGGCCTCACGCTAACGCACGGCTGTGACACGGCCTCCGGCATTGCACAGACGAGGACGGGCCCCGCACCTCGAAAGGTTGCGGGGCCCGTCCTGTCACGCGTGACGCGGCCTGGTACCGAGCCTGGAGGCTCAGACGGCGGCCGGGTCCTCCTCGACGAGGAGGTTACGGGTGCGGTTGGCGTCCAGCGGGATGCCGGGGCCCATCGTGGTGGCCAGGGCGGCCTTCTTGATGTAGCGGCCCTTCGCGGCGGACGGCTTCAGACGGAGGACTTCCTCCAGCGCCGCCGCGTAGTTCTCCACCAGCTTGGTCTCGTCGAACGAGGCCTTGCCGATGATGAAGTGCAGGTTCGAGTGCTTGTCGACGCGGAACTCGATCTTGCCGCCCTTGATGTCGGTGACAGCCTTGGCGACATCGGGGGTGACGGTGCCGGTCTTCGGGTTCGGCATCAGACCACGCGGACCGAGCACACGGCCGAGGCGGCCGACCTTGCCCATGAGGTCCGGGGTGGCGACGACGGCGTCGAAGTCCAGGCGGCCCTTGGCGACCTCGTCGATGAGCTCGTCGGCGCCGACGATGTCGGCGCCCGCGGCTTCCGCGGCCGCAGCACGGTCACCGGTCGCGAAGACCAGGACCCGGGCGGTCTTGCCGGTGCCGTGCGGGAGGTTCACGGTGCCACGGACCATCTGGTCGGCCTTGCGCGGGTCGACACCCAGACGGAAGGCGACCTCGACGGTGCTGTCGAACTTCGTGGTCGCGGTCTCCTTGGCGAGACGGACGGCCTCGAGCGGGGCGTAGAGGCGCTCCCGGTCGACCTTGGCGTCCGCAGCCCGGAGGTTCTTGCTGCGCTTCACTGCTGCTCCTGTGGTTTCAGAGAGTGGAGTCGTGGTGCGGGCCAGCGCTTGGCCCTACCACTGAGGACGTGAGGGGCTGAGTCAGCCTTCGACCGTGATGCCCATGGAACGGGCGGTGCCAGCGATGATCTTCGACGCGGCGTCGAGGTCGTTGGCGTTCAGGTCGGGGAGCTTCGTCGTGGCGATCTCACGGACCTGGGCAGCCGTCAGCTTGGCGACCTTGGTCTTGTGGGGCTCGCCGGAGCCCTTCTCCACGCCCGCAGCCTTGAGGATCAGCTTGGCGGCCGGCGGAGTCTTCGTGACGAAGGTGAAGGAACGGTCCTCGTAGACCGTGATCTCCACCGGCACGACCATGCCACGCTGCGACTCGGTCGCGGCGTTGTAGGCCTTGCAGAACTCCATGATGTTGACGCCGTGCTGACCGAGCGCGGGGCCGACCGGCGGGGCCGGGTTGGCCGCACCGGCGTTGATCTGGAGCTTGATAAGCCCCGTGACCTTCTTCTTCTTGGGAGGCATTGCTCTCTCCGGGTCCTAGTGAGAGTGTTTCGCCGCCGTCCGATCATCCGGATGGAGGCATACCGCACAACGATAACGGGTATAGCTGCGCGACCAAAAACCGAGCAGGTCAGACGGGCTTCTCAGCCGATCTGACCTGCTCGGTAGGCATGTGTCCAGAATCCGCCCGGGAGGGCCTTAGTTCTTCTGGATCTGGTCGAAGCTGAGCTCGACCGGGGTCTCGCGGCCGAAGATCTCGACCAGGCCCTTGACCTTCTTCGAGTCGGCGTTGATCTCGTTGATCGTCGCCTGGAGCGTGGCGAACGGGCCGTCGGTGACGGTGACCGAGTCGCCCACCTCGAAGTCGAGCACCTGGACCTCGACCTTGCGGGCCGGAGCCGGCTTGCCCTCGGCCTCGGCGGCCTCGCGGGCGGCCTTCTCCTCGGCCTCGGGGGCGAGCATCTTGACGATCTCGTCCAGGGTCAGCGGGTACGGGTCGTAGGCGTTGCCCACGAAGCCGGTGACGCCGGGCGTGTTGCGGACGACGCCCCAGGACTCGTTCGTCAGGTCCATGCGCACCAGGACGTAGCCCGGGAGCTTGTTCTGGCGGACGTTCTTGCGCTCACCGTTCTTGATCTGGACGATCTCTTCCTCGGGCACCTCGGCCTGGTAGATGAAGTCCTCGACGTTGAGCGAGACGGCGCGCTGCTCCAGGTTGGCCTTCACGCGCTTCTCGTAACCGGCGTACGTGTGGATGACGTACCACTCGCCGGGCAGGCCGCGCAGCTCCTCGCGCAGCGCCGTGACGGCGTCGACGGGGGCGGCCTCCTCGGCCTCCTCCTCGCCTTCGGCGTCCTCAGCCTCTTCGGCCTCTTCGGCGTCCTCGGCCTCTTCGGCGTGCAGAGCGGCTTCCTCGGCGGGCTCGCCCGCGGCGGCGTCGGCAGCTTCGGCCTGGTCCGGCTCCTCGGCGTCCGCCGCCTCGACGATGTCGAGCTCGTCCTCGGCGGACTCGAAGGCGCCCGCCGTCGGCTCGACGGCGTCGTTCAGGTTCGGGTCAGACACGGTGGCTGCTTCTTCCTGGATACAAATGGGTGGAACATGCGAAAGGGGCGCCCATGAGGCGCCCTCCGCGGGATCAGCCGAAGACGTACTTGATGACCCGCTGGAATCCGAAGTCAATCACGGTCACCAGGCCGATCATGACGACGACGAAAGCAATCACCACAGTGGTGTACGTCGTCAGCTGGCTGCGAGTGGGCCAGACGACCTTGCGCAGCTCGGCGATGATCTGGCGGTAGAACAGCGCGAGGCGGCCCAGAGGGCCCTTCTTTCCGCGCTTGCCGCCCTTCCGGGTCTTCTTCTTCGACTCGGGTACTTCATCCTCGGCATCAGGCATGTCGATGGAGCCCACGGCGTCCGTCACGCTTCTCACCTGATTCCGGGTCGTGGCCGTGCCGCGCCCGGTGGAGCCGCACGGCGATGCAATGAAGTACGTACATGCGCACACATCCTGGCGAAGGAGTGTGTAGCAGGGCCGGAGGGACTTGAACCCCCAACCGCTGGTTTTGGAGACCAGTGCTCTACCAATTGAGCTACGACCCTTTGTGGTTTCCACCAACCTACCGCATCTTCCCGGATGGTCCCGGTGCAGGAACGGTGCGGCTGGTGAAGGCCAACGACAGGTGAGTGTACGTGCTCAACGGCCCCGCGTCGAACAGATAGCTCCGGACAACTCCTGGTCGGATCCCGTCCGCATGCCGTCCGGGCGGTGTCCGGACCCTGAAACCCTTGCGCCGACGGGGATCACCGTCTGGGACCATGGGGGTCATGAGCGCTGCTACCTCCCCCTCCGAGCGCCGGGTCTCCGCCCGCATCGCTGCCATCTCCGAGTCCGCCACCCTCGCCGTCGACGCCAAGGCCAAGGCCCTCAAGGCCGCCGGTCGTCCGGTGATCGGCTTCGGTGCCGGTGAGCCCGACTTCCCGACGCCCGGCTACATCGTCGACGCCGCGGTCGAGGCCTGCCGCACCCCGAAGTACCACCGGTACACGCCGGCGGGGGGCCTCCCGGAGCTCAAGGCCGCCATCGCGGAGAAGACGCTGCGCGACTCGGGCTACGAGGTCGACGTCTCCCAGATCCTGGTGACCAACGGCGGCAAGCAGGCCATCTACGAGGCGTTCGCCGCGATCCTCGACCCGGGCGACGAGGTCATCGTCCCCGCCCCGTACTGGACGACCTACCCGGAGTCGATCCGGCTGGCCGGCGGTGTGCCGGTGGAGGTCGTGGCGGACGAGACGACCGGCTACCGGGTCTCCGTCGAGCAGCTGGAGGCGGCGCGCACGGAGCGCACCAAGGTCGTCCTGTTCGTCTCCCCGTCGAACCCGACCGGGGCCGTGTACAGCGAGGCCGACGCCGAGGCGATCGGCCGCTGGGCCGTCGAGCACGGCCTGTGGGTGCTGACCGACGAGATCTACGAGCACCTGGTCTACGGCGACGCGAAGTTCACCTCGCTGCCCGCGATCGTGCCCGAGCTGCGCGACAGGTGCATCGTGGTCAACGGCGTCGCCAAGACGTACGCGATGACCGGCTGGCGGGTGGGCTGGCTCATCGGCCCGAAGGACGTGGTCAAGGCCGCGACCAACCTGCAGTCGCACGCCACGTCCAACGTCTCCAACGTGGCCCAGGTCGCCGCGCTGGCCGCCGTCTCCGGGAACCTGGACGCGGTCGCCGAGATGCGTACGGCCTTCGACCGGCGGCGGCGGACCATCGTCCGGATGCTCAACGAGATCGACGGCGTGTTCTGCCCGGAGCCCGAGGGCGCGTTCTACGCGTACCCCTCGGTGAAGGAGCTGCTCGGCAAGGAGATCCGCGGCCGGCGTCCGGCCACCTCCGTCGAGCTGGCGGCGCTGATCCTGGACGAGGCCGAGGTCGCGGTCGTCCCGGGTGAGGCGTTCGGTACGCCGGGCTACCTCCGGCTGTCGTACGCCCTGGGCGACGACGACCTGGTGGAGGGCGTCTCGCGGATCCAGAAGCTGCTGGCCGAGGCGAAGGCCTGAGCAGTCACTGAATTCAGTGGGTGCGGCCCCCGGCTCCGGCCGGGGGCCGCTCATTTGTTCGCGGTTCACCCCTGATTCGGGAACCGGCTACCACCGGACCCCGCGCATACGGCAGGATCCGGGGATGGAGCGTGATGTACGGCTGTTGCCCAAGGCCCACCTGCACCTGCATTTCACCGGGTCGATGCGGCCAACGACCCTGCTCGAACTCGCCGACAAGTACGGCGTCCGCCTGCCTGACGCGCTGACCAGCGGCGAGCCGCCCGAACTGCGGGCCACGGACGAGCGCGGCTGGTTCCGCTTCCAGCGGCTCTACGACATCGCCCGCTCCTGTCTGCGGGAGCCGGAGGACATCCGGCGGCTCGTGCGCGAGACGGCTCAGGAGGACGTCGCGGACGGCTCCGGCTGGCTGGAGATCCAGGTCGACCCCACCTCCTACGCCCCGCTGCTCGGCGGGCTGATCCCGGCGATCGAGATCATCCTGGACGCGGTGGACGGCGCGTCCAGGGACACGGGGCTGCCGATCCGGGTCGTGATCGCGGCGAACCGGATGAAGCATCCGCTGGACGCCCGCACCCTGGCCCGGCTCGCGGTGCGGTACGCGGACCGGGGCGTGGTCGGCTTCGGGCTCTCCAACGACGAGCGCCGCGGGATGGCCCGGGACTTCGACCGGGCCTTCGCCATCGCCCGTGAGGGTGGTCTGCTGGCCGCGCCGCACGGCGGTGAGCTGTCGGGCCCTTCCAGCGTGCGGGACTGCCTGGACGACCTCGACGCGGCCCGGGTCGGGCACGGTGTGCGGGCCGCCGAGGACCCCCGGCTGCTGCGCAGGCTGGCGGAGCGCCAGGTGACCTGCGAGGTCTGCCCGGCGTCGAACGTGGCGCTGGGCGTGTACGAGAAGCCCGCCGACGTCCCCCTGCGCACCCTGTTCGAGGCCGGGGTGCCGATGGCGCTGGGCGCGGACGACCCGCTGCTCTTCGGTTCCCGGCTGGCCGCGCAGTACGAGTTCGCGCGGCGCCATCACGCCTTCACGGACGAGGAGCTGGCGGAGCTGGCCCGGCAGTCGGTACGTGGTTCGGCCGCCCCGGCCGCGGCCCGGGAGGAGCTCCTGGCGGGCGTCGACGCCTGGCTGGCGAAGCCCGCGGGCTGAGCCCCGCCGCCCGGTCCGTCACACCTCGATGCCGCGCATCAGGGTCCGGGCCAGGGACGCGGCGAACGCGTCGAGCGGCTGCGGGGGTTCGCCGCCCTCCAGGGCCTCGTAGGCGAACGCCCGTTGCGCGCAGGCCCCGATCAGCAGCGAGGCGGCCGCGTAGGTGTCCGCGTCACCCCGTACCCGCCCGGCGGCCTGTTCGGAGCGCAGATAGGCGTCCAGGCCGCGGATCGGCATGTGCGGGCCGGTGCCGAGCTCCCGCATCGCCGCGTGGTGGCGCTCCTTGAGGCGGGGGTCGGCGTAGAGCGAGGCGACGATCGGGAAGCTCTGCTCGTAGAAGAGCGCGGCCTGGCGGGCGATCTCGGTGAGGTTCTCCTCGACACTCCGCTCCCCCGCCCCCGGGGAGAGCAGGAGCTGCTTCAGCAACGGGTTGAGCTTGGGCAGCCGTTCCGTGAGCACGGTCACGAACAGCTCTTCCTTGCTCGCGAAGTGCTTGTAGAGCGCGGCCTCCGAACAGCCCGCCGCGCGGGCGATCTCCTTGGTCGTGGCGCGGGCCAGGCCGATGGTCAGCATCAGCCGGTGGGCGGCGTCGACGATCCGGACGCGGGCCGGCTTCTGCTCCATGGGATCTCCGGAAGGTTCTTGACGAGGTAGTGAGTGCCCACTCACTCTAGAGGTGAGTGAATACTTACTCACCCCGGGAGGGTGCGCGATGAGGATCACGGTGTTCGGCGCGACGGGCGGTGTGGGGCGGGAGCTCGTCCGCCAGGCGGTGGCGGCGGGGCACGAGGTGACGGCCGTGGTCCGCGATGCTTCGCGGCTGCCCGCACCGCTCTCCGGGGCGCGGGTGTGCGCGATGGCCCGGCTGGACGATCCGGAGGCGCTGCGCGAGGCGGTCGAGGGCCGGGACGTGGTGCTCTCCGGCCTCGGCTCGCGCGGCCGGAAGGCGGACGGGGTCGCCGAGCGGCTCACCGGCTCGGTGCTGGCGGCGATGGAGGCCGCGGGGACACGGCGGCTGGTGGTGGTCAGCGCGGCCCCGGTCGGCCCCCGCCCGGCCGACGACCCGCTGCCCGACCGGCTGGCCCGCAAGGTGGTCGGGGCGGTCCTCAAGGAGATCTACGCGGACCTGACCCGGATGGAGGCCGAGCTGGCGCGGAGCGCGACGGACTGGACGTCCGTGCGGCCGCCCAAGCTCACCGACGGGCCGCTGACCGGCACGTACCGCACGGTCGTCGGCGGCTTCCCGCGCAGCGGCCGGACGATCTCCCGGGCCGACGTGGCGCACGCGATGCTGGCGCTGGCCGGCGACCCGGCGGCGGTGAAGCAGGGCGTGGGCGTGGCGTACTGAGCGCCGCGCTACAGGCTGACGCCGACCGTCACCGGTTCGTTGACGAGCGTGACGCCGAACGCCTCGTGGACCCCCGCGACGACCTCGCGGGCGAGCGCGAGGAGGTCCTCGGTGTTCGCCTCGCCCCGGTTGGTGAGGGCGAGGGTGTGCTTGGTGGAGATGCGTGCCGGGCCCGTGCCGTACCCCTTGGTGAAACCGGCCCGGTCGATGAGCCAGGCCGCCGAGGTCTTGACGTGTCCCCCGTCCGCGGGGAAGGCGGGGGGCACGACCCCGGGGCCGAGGCGGTCGGCGACCCGGGCGAGGAAGTTCCCGTACGCCACCTCGTCGAGGACCGGGTTGGTGAAGAAGGAGCCCGCCGACCAGGTGTCGTGGTCCTGCGGGTCCAGCACCATGCCCTTGCCCGCGCGGAGCCCGAGCACCGTCTCGCGGGCGGCCGCCGCGGGCACCCGTTCACCCTGCTCGACGCCCATGGCCCGGGCCGTCTCCACGTACTTCAGCGGCGCGGAGAGGCCGCCCGCGTCCTCCAGCCCGAAGCGGACCCGCAGCACCACGAAACGGTCGGGTTCGGCCTTGAAACGACTGTGCCGGTACGAGAACGCGCAGTCGGCGTTCGGGATCGTGACCGTTTCCCCGGCCCGGCGGTCGTAGGCGACGACCTCCGTGATCGTGGAGGCGACCTCCTGGCCGTACGCGCCGACGTTCTGGATCGGCGTGGCACCCGCGGAGCCGGGGATTCCGGCCAGGCACTCGATGCCTGCGAGTCCGGCCTCCACGGTGCGGGCAACGGCGTCCGTCCAGACCTCGCCGGCGGCGAGCTCCAGGCTCGTGCCGTGCAGCGCGAAGCCCTTGGTGGCGATCCGCAGGGCGGTGCCGTCGAAGCCCTTGTCGCCGATGACCAGGTTGCTGCCGCCGCCGATGACCAGCAGCGGGGTGCCGTCCGCGTCGGCTTCCCGGACGGCGGCGATCACCTCGTCGTCGGTCGTCGCCGTGAGGAGGCGGGTGGCGGGGCCGCCCAGCCGGAAGGTGGTCAGCGGGGCGAGGGGCGCGTCATGGAGTTCCTGCACGGGGACAAGGGTACGGTCCGTGCCCCCGCCGCCCGGCCGGGGCACGGACCGTACGAACAGGCCGGCGTCCGCTCCCGCGTCGCCACGGGCCGCGGGGACCGGCGGGGCGACGAGGGCGGCGCGGCCCCGCGCCCCACGGTCCCTGCGGTCTCAGGCGAGCTGCACCACGGCGCGGGACATGCCCAGCACCTTCTGGCCCGCGCTCATGGCCGTGAGGTCCACCCGCACCCGCTTGTCGTCGAGCAGGGCGGCGACCTTGGCACTGACCTCGATCAGGGCGCCCTTGTCGTCGTTGGGCACGACGACCGGCTTGGTGAACCGCACGCCGTACTCGACGACCGCGCCCGGGTCACCGGTCCAGTCCGTGACCACCCGGATCGCCTCGGCCATGGTGAACATGCCGTGCGCGATCACGTCCGGCAGCCCGACCTCGCGGGCGAACTTCTCGTTCCAGTGGATCGGATTGAAGTCACCGGAGGCGCCCGCGTACTGCACCAGCGCCGCCCGGGTCACCGGGAAGGACTGCGCCGGCAGCTCCGTACCGACCTCGACCGACTCGTATGCGACCTTCGCCGTCATCACGCCTCCTCGGCGGCGCGCGCCACCAGCTTCGTCCACGCCGTCACCACGTGCTCGCCCGACTCGTCGTGGACCTCGCCCCGGACGTCCAGGATGTCGTTGCCCGCCAGGGACTTGATGGACTCGATCGTCGAGGTGACGGTCAGCCGGTCCCCCGCCCGCACGGGGCGGACGTAGCGGAACTTCTGGTCGCCGTGCACCACCCGGTTGTAGTCCAGGCCCAGCTGCGGGTCGTGGATGACCTGACCGGCGGCCTTGAACGTGATGGAGAACACGAAGGTCGGCGGGGCGATCACATCGCTGTGGCCGAGCGCCTTGGCGGCCTCGGGGTCGACGTACGCCGGATTCGTGTCGCCCACCGCCTCGGCGAACTCGCGGATCTTCTCCCGGCCGACCTCGTACGGCGGGGTGGGCGGATAGGTCCGCCCCACGAAGGACTGGTCGAGCGCCATGGGCTCGCTACCTCCTGATGAAAGATGAACAGGCCGAAGACAGAACAGCCTTCATACAACGACACGAGGCCGCCCCCCAAAGGGGACGGCCTCGTGTACGAGCCTGATTCAGCGCGTTTCGCGGTGCGCCGTGTGCGAGTTGCAGCGCGGGCAGTGCTTCTTCATCTCAAGACGGTCCGGGTTGTTACGCCGGTTCTTCTTGGTGATGTAGTTCCGCTCCTTGCACTCCACGCAGGCCAGCGTGATCTTCGGGCGGACGTCGGTGGCAGCCACGTGAGTGCTCCTTGACGGACAAGATGGACGGATGAACGCAAAGAAGAGTAGCCGATCGAAGGACCGACCCCGCAATCGGCTACCGTAAGTAGCGGTGACCGGACTTGAACCGGTGACACAGCGATTATGAGCCGCTTGCTCTACCGACTGAGCTACACCGCTTTGATGATGATCTCCCCCGCCGAAGCGGGGGTTCTCGATCACCAGAGCCCCAATGCGGAATCGAACCGCAGACCTTCTCCTTACCATGGAGACGCTCTACCGACTGAGCTATTGGGGCGAGCGAGGAAGACATTACACGGTCTGTCGCCGATCGCCCAAATCCGATTCCGGACCCCCTCCGGCGGCCTCCGCGCGCACCCCGCCGATCCCGTGCCGCACGGGCCCTCCGGCCGCCCGCGGACCCCTCTCCGGCTCTCTGATCAGGGCTTCACCCGCCCCGGCCACCACCGCCACGGGGGCGCGCTCCCGCCCCACGGATCCCACCGAGCCGCACCGGTACGACTATTTCGCTCCTCCGCGAACCGGGCCGGACCCGCCCCTAGGCTCGTCCCACTCTGCGTGATCTTGTCCGCTCTTCCCTCGCTTCCCTCTTTCGCCCACTTCGTTTTCCTGGAGCGCGATGCCCGACAGCCAGCCGTGGCAGCCGGACGACCGGCCCGCCGACGCGTCCGGCGGCCCCCGCGGCGCCTCCCCGGCCGGGACCGGCCCGGTGCTCTGCGGCGCCCGCCTCGCCGACGGCCGCGTCGTGGACGTACGCCTCGGCGGCGGCCGCATCGAGGCCGTCGGCACGGCGGACAGCCTGGTCGCGTCCGGGCCCCGCCTCGACCTGCGGGGCTATCTGCTGCTCCCCGCCCCCGCCGAGCCCCACACCCACAGCGACACCGCGCTCACCGCCGACGGCGCGGGCCCCGGCGCCCCCGGACCAGCCCCGCACCGCCCGGAGGACATCCGCCGCCGCGCCACCGAGGCCACCCTGCTCCAGCTCGGCCACGGCGCCACCGCGCTGCGCTCGCACGTCCGGATCGGCGACGTCCGGGGCCTCGCCGCGCTCGAAGCCGTGCTCCAGGCCCGCCGTGCGCTGCGCGGGCTGGCCGAGCTGACCCCGGTCGCCGTGCCCCGGCTGCTCACCGGCGTCGCGGGCGCCGGGAACCTGGCGATGCTGCGCGACGCGGTGAAGATGGGCGCCGGCGCGGTCGGCGGCTGCCCGGACCTCGATCCGGACCCGGCGGGGTACGCGGAGGCCGTGCTGGAGGTCGCCGCCGAACAGGGCTGCGCGGTCGACCTGCACACCGACGGCGCCGATCCGGCCCGGCTCGCCCGGCTGGCGGCCATGGCGGGAGGGCTGCGCCCCGGCGTCTCGCTGGGCCCCTGCGCGGGTCTCTCGCGCCTCCCCGAGCAGGTCGCGGGCCGTGCCGCCGACCAGCTCGCGGCGGCCGGGGTGACGGTGGTCTGCCTCCCCCAGGGCGGCTGCTGCGGCACCGAGGGCCGGGGCAGTGCGCCGGTACGGCTGCTGCGGTCGGCCGGGGTGCGGGTCGCGGCGGGGAGCGGGGCGCTGCGGGACCTCGCCAATCCGGTGGGCCGGGGCGACCCCCTGGAGGCCGCCTATCTGCTGGCCTCGCAGCACGGATTACCGCCCGAGGAGGCGTACGGTGCGGTGTCCTCGGTGGCCCGGGAGGTGATGGGGCTGCCCGAGGTGCGGGTCGAGGCGGGGTTCCCGGCCGACCTGCTCGCGGTGCGCGGGGAGCGGCTGGCGGGTGTGCTCTCGCTCGCGTACAGCCGGATCGTGGTGCACCGGGGCCGGGTGGTGGCGCGGACGAGCGCGGTGCGCGAGTACTGCGACTCGGAGACCGCCGTCGGTCTCGGTCTGCCCCGCCAGGGAAGACCCGATCACGGCCCTTCCGGCGGGCCCTGAGCGCGGCGGGCCGTCCCGGCGTACGGTCGTGACCATGCGCATTGTCATCGCAGGTGGACATGGTCAGATCGCGCTGCGGCTGGAGCGGCTGCTCGCCGCGCGCGGGGACGAAGCCGTGGGCGTCATCCGCAATCCGGCCCAGGCCGACGACCTCCGGGCGGCGGGCGCCGAGCCGGTCGTGCTGGATCTCGAATCCGCCTCCGTGGAGGAGGTGGCGCGGGTGCTGGACGGCGCCGACGCGGCGGTCTTCGCGGCCGGCGCGGGCCCGGACAGCGGCGCGGAACGCAAGGAGACGGTGGACCGCGGGGCGGCGGTGCTGTTCGCCGACGCGGCCGAGCGGGCGGGCGTACGGCGCTACGTCGTGGTCTCGTCGATGGGCGCCGATCCCGATCGCCGCGGCGACGAGGTCTTCGACGCGTATCTGCGGGCCAAGGGCGCGGCGGACGCGGACGTGCGCTCCCGTACGGCGCTCGACTGGACGATCCTGCGCCCCGGCATGCTGACCAACGACGCGGGCAAGGGGCTGGTCCTGCTGGCCGCGTCGACCGGTCGCGGTCCGGTGCCGCGCGACGACGTGGCGGTGGCGCTGCTGGAGCTGCTGGACACTCCGGCGACGGCGGGGCTGACACTGGAGCTGATCGGCGGGAACGTGCCGGTGTCGGTCGCGGTGAAGGACGTCGCGGGGAACTGAGGCCCCGGCCGCCGTCAGGCGCGCGGTGCCGGGCGTACGGCGATGCCGTGGCGCTCCAGCAGCGCGGCGGTGACGCCGTCGCCCGCGCGGAGCGTGCCCGTGAACGTGCCGTCGTAGACCGTTCCACGCCCGCAGGAGGGGCTGCGGGCCATCAGCAGGGCCTCGGTGCATCCGGAGTGCCGCGCGGCCGCCAGCGCCCGCTCCGCGCCGTCCACGAACTCCGCCGTGACGTCGTGGCCGGTGTCGTCGACGACGCGGGCGCGGCCGTCGAGCACGTCGTGTCCGTCCCCGCCGACGATCTCGGCGGGGCGGCGCGGGGTGGGCAGCCCGGCGGAGACCTCGGGGCAGAAGGCGACCGGGCGGCGGTCGCCGATGGCCCCGGCCAGCTCGGCGGAGTCCTTCGCCCGGCCGTCGAAACGGCAGGGAACCCCGCGCAGACAGGCGCTGACCAGCACGGATTCCATCCCTGACAACCCTTCGCAGCAGAAACAAAGAAGGCCCCTGTCGTGAGACAGGGGCCTTTCGATGTGGCGGCGCCAGGGTTCGAACCTGGGTAGGCTGAGCCGGCAGATTTACAGTCTGCTCCCTTTGGCCACTCGGGCACACCGCCGGGGTTTGCTGCCTCCGAGAACCGCTTTTCGGCGGTGCTCCCTGGCAACGACGTAAACGATACCCGATGTCCGGGGGTGCTCCGCCACCGGATTGACCAGCGGATTGACCAGCGGCCCGATCGGGCGGGGATGGCTAGGCTTTGACCGCGGCGCGGGCCGAGCGGGCCCGGCGCCGCCCGTACGTACGCATGCCGTCCGTACGCATCCGATACGTCCCGTTTCCCGGTACCCCGATCCAAGGAGCCACACGTCATGGCCGACTCCAGTTTCGACATCGTCTCGAAGGTCGAGCGGCAGGAGGTCGACAACGCCCTCAACCAGGCCGCCAAGGAAATCTCGCAGCGTTACGACTTCAAGGGCACCGACGCCTCGATCGCCTGGTCCGGCGAGAAGATCCTCATGGCGGCCAGCGGCGAGGAGCGGGTCAAGGCGATCCTCGACATCTTCCAGTCCAAGCTGATCAAGCGCGGCATCTCGCTGAAGTCGCTGGACGCGGGCGAGCCGCAGCTGTCCGGCAAGGAGTACAAGATCTCCGCCACGATCGAGGAGGGCATCTCCCAGGAGAACGCCAAGAAGGTGGCGAAGATCATCCGCGACGAGGGCCCCAAGGGCGTCAAGGCGCAGGTCCAGGGCGACGAGCTGCGGGTCAGCTCGAAGAGCCGGGACGACCTCCAGGCCGTCCAGGCGCTGCTGAAGGGCCAGGACTTCGACTTCGCGCTGCAGTACGTGAACTACCGGTGAGCTGACCGGACCGGACGCGACGGGGGCACGTCACCGGGATCGGTCCCGGCGGCGGCCCCCGTCGCGCTCCCGCGCGCCGTCCCCGCGGACCGGCGGACCGGCGGCCGCTGGGTCACCCGGAGGTGCAGCGCGGCGAGCAGGAGGCAGAGCGCCGCCATGGCGGACCAGAGCGCGGTCGCGCCCGTGCGGGCCAGGAGCTGGGTGCCCAGGACGGGGGCGAGCGTCGCCGCGACGCCCCAGCCGGTGCCGAAGACGGCGAGGTAGCGGCCGCTCGCGCCGGGCGGCGCGAGGGCGGTGACGAGGGCGTAGACGCGGCCGATGACCAGCAGGTCGCCGAGGCTCCACACGACGGCCGAGGCGAGCAGCGCGGGCAGGGCGTGGGCGAGCGCGTAGCCGGTCAGCCCCGCGGCCAGGAGGAGATGGGCGAGGGCGAGCGCGGCGGGGGTGGCCAGGCGGCTCGTGCGACGGAGCGCGATCAGGGGCTGGGCCAGCACGGTGGTGGCCGCGGTGGCGGTGAACAGCAGCCCGGCGTCGGCGGCGGGCAGGCCCTGCTGTTCGAGCGCCAGGGGCAGGGTCATCACGGTCTGCTGGTTGATCAGGGCGTAGGCGGTCCCGGTGGCCAGGACGCCCATCAGGGCACGGTCCCGCAGCGGCCGCACGGCGGTGCCGGCCGGGCCCGCCCCGGGCGGTGCCGGGCGGTCGTGGGGAAGGGCCAGCCGGATCAGCAGGGCGCAGGCCAGGCAGGTGGCGGCGTCGATGACGAAGAGCCAGCGCAGATCCCAGCGCCCGAGCAGGGCGGCGAGCAGTCCGGCGCCCATGCCGCCCGCCGCGAGTGCCGCGCCGAGCAGGCTGAACGCGCGCACCCGCTGCCGCTCCGGCACGGACTCACCGATGATCGCCTGGCTGGGCGGCTCGTAGAGCTCGAAGGCGAGGCCGAGCAGCAGCGCCCCGGCGACCGTCCAGGCGAGCGACGCCGAGGCCGCGATCACCAGCTGTGCCACGGCGCATCCGCAGAGTCCGAGCACGATGGTGGTGCGTCGGCCGATCCGGTCGGCCAGTGCGCCGCCGGCCAGCCGCGAGGGGATCGTCGCGAGCCCGAAGGCGGCGGTGACCAGCCCGGCGACGGTCAGGCTCGCGCCATGGCCGGCGGAGATCAGCGCGGCGAGGAAGGGCAGCGAGAAGGCTCCGAGCTGGTTGACGCCCCGGGCGAGCAGCAGCAGGCGGACGGTGCGGGGTAGCGGTTCGGGGCGCGGCACGGCATCTCCCGTAACTGGTCAATCATCTATCGTCAGTGACTCGCACCTTAGGAAAGCGAAGGGTAACTGGTCAAGTGTTGTTCGACAGTCACATGCGTACGCTGCTCGCCGCCTCGGCCGCACTCGTCAACGCGCTGACCGACGGCGAGGCGCACGGCCGCCGCTACCTCGCCCCGGACGGCGCCGAGCGCATCGGGGCGATCCGCGCGGCGCTTTCCGCCGGGGAGGCCGGGGAGGCCGGGGCGGCCCCCGGGCCCGACGAGGCCGACCGACTGGCCGACACCGCCCGCACCCTGCGCGCCGTCTTCGAGGCCGCGGACGCCGACCGCCTCGACGACGCGGCCGCCGCCCTGAACGCACTGCTGCGCGAGACCGGGGCCCACCCCCAGCTCGGCCGCGCCCCCGGCCGGCCCTGGCGGGTCCATTTCCACGGCGCCGACGACTCCTTCGCCACCGACTGGAGCGCCGGCTGCGCCACCGGCCTCGCCATGACCCTCGGCGGCGACCATGCCGGGCGGCTCGGGGTCTGCGCGGCCGCGCGCTGCGACCGGGTCTACGTGGACACGTCCCGCAACGCCGGGCGCCAGTTCTGCTCGACGGCCTGCCAGAACCGGGCCAAGGCGGCGGCGTTCCGCGCACGGCGGACGGGCGGCGAGGCGTGAGCCGTGCGAACCACCCGGGGCGCGATGTCCGAAAACCGCCGGTCCGATCGGCGCGAGGAGCGCAGACTTGGCCGCATCGGGCGACGATTTCCACCGGAACCCGGCACGACATGCGAGAAAGGGACGAGTCATGACCATGTACGCGACGGTCGACAGCCCGCTGGGTGAACTGCTGCTGGTCGGCGAGGAGACCGGCGACGGGGTGGCGCTCGCCTCGCTCTCGCTGCCCGGCCAGAAGGGCGGCGCGGTGGTCCGGGACGACTGGACGTACGCGCCCGCGGCCTTCGAGCCGGTCGCCGCCCAGCTGCGGGAGTACTTCGCGGGCCGGCTGACCCGGTTCGGCCTCACGTACGCGGACGGCGTGGGCACCGACTTCCAGCGCCGGGTGTGGGCCGCGCTGGAGACCGTCCCGTACGGCGAGACCGTCTCCTACGGGCAGATCGCCGAGCGCGTCGGCTCCCCGGGGGCCGGGGTGCGGGCCGTGGGCACGGCGATCGGGCGCAATCCGCTGCTGGTCGTGCGGCCGTGCCACCGGGTGATCGGCGCGGACGGGGCGCTGCGGGGGTACGCGGGCGGCCTGGAGCGCAAGGAGTTGCTGCTGGGGCTGGAAGGCGCGCTGGCGGGGCGTTGAGATGAACGGGCTCTTCCCCCGGCCCCGGGCCGTCGTCGCGCCGGGGGCCGTGCATGTGCCCGAGTGGCTTCCGGTCGAGCGGCAGCGGGAACTGGTGGCGGTCTGCCGGGAGTGGGCGCGCGGGCCGGTGCCGCTGCGGCACACCGCGCTGCCGGGCGGCGGGGTGATGTCCGTACGGACGGTCTGCGTGGGGTGGCACTGGCAGCCGTACCGGTACTCGCGCACGGCCGACGACGTGAACGGTGCCCGGGTGGCCGACTTCCCCGGCTGGCTGGCCGAGTTGGGCCGCGATGCGGTGGCCGCCGCGTACGGGGACGAGGGGCTTGCCGCCGCGTACGCGCCGGACGCGGCGCTCGTCAACTTCTACGACGCGGCCGCGCACATGGGCATGCACCAGGACAGGGAGGAGCGGTCGGACGCCCCGGTGGTCTCACTGAGCATCGGTGACAGCTGCGTCTTCCGCTTCGGCAATCCGGAGAGCCGCGGCAGGCCCTACACGGACGTGGAGTTGGCCTCGGGCGATCTGTTCGTCTTCGGCGGGCCGTCCCGTTACGCCTTCCACGGGGTGCCGAAGGTGCGGCCGGGGTCGGCCGGTCCCGCGACGGGGCTGAGCCATGGGCGGCTCAACATCACCCTGCGCGAGACCGGGATCGGCGGGGACGGTCCTCAGCGGCGTTCGCGGGAGTTCCCGAACAGCAGGCGGTAGACGATCAGCAGGACCAGGGAGCCGCCGATGGCGGCGATCCAGGTGGCCAGGTCGAAGAAGTCGTTGTCGATGGGGCGGTCGAGGAAGCGCGACGATATCCAGCCACCGAGGAAGGCGCCGACGATTCCGATCAGGGTGGTGCCGACCAGGCCGCCCGGGTCGCGACCCGGCAGCAGGACCTTGGCGATGACACCGGCCACCAGGCCCAGAATGATCCATCCGATAATGCTCATGCGCGCGAACCTACCCATCACTCGTTCCTGGAATCCAGGACGTCGGTGGACGTGATGTGGTTGCCCGGTCGCCCGGTGCGAGCAACTGCGCGGGGCCCTTCGAGCGTTCTTGGTGGTGAGAGCGGCACCGGTGGACGGGCCGGGCGCGGGGCGGTCACCTTCACGGACCGCTCCGGTTACCCCGGCCCCTGGCCGGGGCCGATACTGGCCATCGGAGCGACAACGGGCGACCCCCGGAAGGCGAGCGACATGAAGCCCATACAGCTGATCCTGAACATCCTGTGGGTGGTGTTCTGCGGGTTCTGGATGGCCCTCGGCTATCTCGTCGCGGCGCTCATCTGCTTCCTGCTGATCGTGACGATCCCGTTCGGCATCGCGTCGCTGCGGATCGCCGGTTACGTACTGTGGCCGTTCGGCCGGACGACCGTGGAGCGGCCGGACGCGGGGGCGCCGTCCTGCGTCGGCAATGTGATCTGGCTCGTCTTCGCGGGGTGGTGGCTGGCGCTGGGGCACCTGCTCACCAGCATCCCGCTGTTCGTGTCGATCATCGGCATCCCCTTCGGCTGGGCGAACCTGAAGCTCATCCCGATCTCGCTGATGCCGCTGGGCCGTGAGGTGGTCCCGACCGACGAGGCCTTCGGCGGCCGCTGAGCCCCGGACGGCGGGCCTCCGGGAACGGTGTGCCCACCGGGGTGGGGGCCCTCTCAGGTGCGGGGGCCCGCCATCCGCTCCAGACGGGCGATCCGCTCCGCCATCGGCGGGTGCGTGGAGAACAGCTTGGACAGGCCCTGCCCCGGGCGGAACGGGTTCGCGATCATCATGTGGCTCGCGGTCTCGATCCTGGGCTCCGGGGGCAGCGGCAGCTGTTTCGTTCCCGCTTCGAGCTTGCGCAGGGCGTTGGCCAGGGCCAGCGGGTCGCCGGTGAGCTGGGCCCCGGAGGCATCCGCCTCGTACTCGCGGGAGCGGCTGACGGCGAGCTGGATGATGGAGGCCGCGACCGGTCCCAGAATCATGATCAGCAGCATCCCGAGGAACCCGGGGCCGTCGTCGTTGTCGGACCGGCCCACCGGGATCAGCCAGGCGAAATTCACCAGGAACATGACGACGGAGGCGAGCGCCCCGGCGATGGACGAGATCAGGATGTCGCGGTTGTAGACGTGGCTGAGCTCGTGGCCCAGTACGCCGCGCAGCTCGCGCTCGTCCAGGATCTGCAGGATGCCCTCGGTGCAGCAGACGGCGGCGTTGCGCGGGTTGCGGCCGGTGGCGAAGGCGTTGGGGGCCTGCGTCGGGGAGATGTAGAGCCGGGGCATGGGCTGGCGGGCGGCCGTGGACAGCTCACGGACCATCCGGTACAGCTGCGGGGCCTCGAACTCGCTGACCGGGCGGGCCCGCATCGCTCTCAGCGCCAGCTTGTCGCTGTTCCAGTACGCGTAGGCGTTGGTGCCGAGGGCCACCAGGACCGCGACGATCAGGCCCGTACGCCCGAAGAAGCTTCCGATGACGATGATGAGTGCGGACAGGCCACCGAGGAGTACGGCGGTTCTCAGCCCGTTGTGCCGGCGGTGCACGGTACGCCCTCCAAGTGGTGCGGCAGGGGAACCCTTTGCCTGGTGGTCTCCACTACCCCAGTGGAGCCTCCCGTACGGGTCAACGCCAGGCGGGAGGAGCGAGTTCCCCGGGGCCGTACCGCCGCCGGGCAGGGCCCGTCCGGCCCTTGCGGACCGGGCCGGGCGCTGGGCCGTACGGGTCAGCGCTGGGCGGGCACCGGGAGCCCGGCGACCTCCAGGGCCGCCGGGTCGGGCTTGATCTCGCTGGTGCAGTGGGCGCAGCGGGTGGCGATGGCCGGGATCTCGGTGTAGCAGCGGGGGCAGTCGCGCACGGCGGCCTTGATGTCGACCTTCTCCGCCTTGGCGAACCGGGCCTGGACCTTGGCCATGGGCACGACGACGCCGAAGTAGAGGACCGCGGCGGTGATCAGGAACGCGATGGCGGCGGCGAGGAACTTCCCGTACGGGAAGATGGCGCCCTCGACCGTGAACTGAGCCGAGCTGAAGTCGCCGACGGAGCCGGTGGCGAGGCCGATCAGCGGGGTGATGAAGGCCGTGCTGAATCCGGTGACGACCGCGGTGAACGCGGCTCCGACGGCCAGACCGATGGCCATGGAGATGATGTTTCCGCGCAGGATGAAGTCCTTGAACCCGTTCAGCACCGCTCTTGCTCCTCTGGGGATACGTCCATGTGGGGGATGTGCGGGCAAGACCATGCCCTGTGCGGGGCTTCCCGGGCAAACCGATCTTCAGGACGTCAGAAGAGATTGGCCGCGGCGAACCGGAGGGCCGCCTGCGGAACGCCGGAGAGCAGCACGCCCGCCGCGGTGGTGAGCACGATCACGGCGGTGACCGGAACCGGGACGGCGTGCCTGGTGGGGGCGGGTGCGGTGGAGTCCGCCGGGGCTCCGGCGGGGGCGGGCGCCAGGGTGCTTGTCGGGGCCTGGTCCGGGGCGCGGAAGAGTGTCGCGGTCCACTGGAGGTAGTAGTACAGCGCGATCACCACGTTGACGGCCATGACGACGGCGAGCCAGCCGAGTCCGGCGTCGACGGCCGCGGAGAAGACCGTGACCTTGGCGAAGAGGCCGATGATGCCGGGCGGCAGTCCGGCCAGGCAGAGCAGGAAGAAGGCCATCGCCAGGGCGGCGAAGGGGCGGGTGGCGTACAGGCCGCGGTAGTCGGTGAGCCGGTTCCCGGGGCTGGTACGGGCGACCAGGGCGGCGACCGCGAAGGCCCCCAGGTTCACGACGGCGTACATGAGGGCGTAGGCCACGGTGGAGCCGATGTGCTCGTCGCTGGAGTACGCGGCGGCGGCGATCGGGACCAGGAGGTAGCCGGCCTGGGCGACGGAGGACCAGGCAAGCAGCCGTACGGCGCTGCGGGCCCGGTCGGCCCGCTGGCGCAGGGCGGCGACGTTTCCGATGGTCATGGTGAGCGCGGCGAGGACGGCGAGGGCCGGTCCCCAGACGTCGGCGTAGGCCGGGAACGCGATCACGGTGACGAGGATGAGGCCGGAGAAGCCGACCGCCTTGCCGACGACCGAGAGGTACGCGGCGATCGGCAGCGGGGCACCGACGTAGGTGTCGGGGACCCAGAAGTGGAACGGCGCGGCGGCCGTCTTGAAGGCGAAGCCGACGAGGGTGAGGGCGACGCCCGCCTTGGCGAGGGTGTCGAGCTGTCCGGGCACGTCGTCGAGCCGGGCGGCGATCTCGGTGAGGTGCAGGGTGCCGGTGGCGGCGTACACGAAGCTGACGCCGAGCAGCATGACGGCGGTCGCGACGACGGAGGAGAGGAAGAACTTCAGCGCGGCCTCGGAGGAGCGCCGGTCGCCGCGCTTGATGCCGACGAGCGCGAAGGCGGGCAG
The DNA here is from genome assembly GCF_042262625.1 of Streptomyces sp. NPDC056347. Lineage (NCBI taxonomy): Bacteria > Bacillati > Actinomycetota > Actinomycetes > Kitasatosporales > Streptomycetaceae > Streptomyces > Streptomyces sp. NPDC056347. The sequence continues at coordinate 67,020 of NZ_JBHJQP010000008.1, forward strand.
CGAGGCGACTTCGAGGGCGATGACCAGGGTCGCGAGGTCGCGGGCGGCGGGCAGCAGGGCGGCGCCCGCCGCGGAGGACAGCAGCAGGAACCAGTACTCCCCCGCGGGCGGCTTGCGGCTGTCGTCGAGCGAGAGCAGTGCGGTGAGCAGGGCTCCGCCCAGTACCAGGGCCTGGATGACCAGGGCGAAGTGGTCGGCGGTGTAGCTGCACGCGGTGCCGGCGGTCGCGGCGGCCGACTCGGTGAGGCAGAAGGTGGAGCGGTCGCCGGCGCGCAGCGGGACGAGCAGGGCGAGCGCGGCGACGAGCCCGGCGGCGGTCAGGGCGCCCAGCAGCGGCTTGCGGTGTTCGGGCAGGAAGAGGTCGGCGACCAGGACGACCAGGGCCATGGCGGCGACGGCGACCGGGGGTGCGATCGCGAGCCAGTCGATGGACTGGACGAGGTCGGCGGTGCTCCCGGCCGCGGTGACGGCCCCCGGGGTGGCGACGGCGGTGGTCACGACTTGCCTCCTGCGAGGAGCTTCTGCACGGCCGGGTCGGTGAGGCCGAGGAGGACGGCGGGCCAGAGACCGGCGAGGACGGTGAGCGCGACGAGCGGGGTCCAGGCGGCGAACTCGTACGTCTGCACGTCGGCCAGCGGCGGCTCCTCGCGCTTGTCGCCCATGCAGATCCGGCGGACGACCATCAGCATGTACGCGGCGGTGAGCAGGGTGCCGAACGCGGCGATCGACATGAAGGTGAGGAAGGCGGGCCTGCTGAGCCCGTCGGCGGGGTCGAAGGAGCCGAACAGGGCGAGCATCTCGCCCCAGAATCCGGCGAGGCCGGGCAGTCCGAGGGAGGCGACGGCGGCGAAGGCGAGGAGGCCGCCGAGGCGGGGGGCCCGGCCGTAGAGCGCGGCTCCGGTGGCGCCGGAGAGGGTGTCGAGGTCGGCGGTGCCGTACCGGTCCTTGACGGCGCCGACCAGGAAGAACAGCAGGCCGGTGATGAGGCCGTGGGCGATGTTGGCGAAGAGCGCGCCGTTGACGCCGGTGGGGGTCATGCTCGCGATGCCGAGGAGCACGAAGCCCATGTGGCCGACGGAGGAGTACGCGATCAGGCGTTTGAGGTCGCCCTTGGAGCCGGGGCGGACCAGGGCGAGGCAGGCCAGCGACCCGTAGACGATGCCGACCACGGCGAGGGCGGCGAGGTAGGGCGCGAAGGTATGCATCCCGTCGGGTGCGACGGGGAGCAGGATGCGGACGAATCCGTACGTGCCCATCTTGAGCAGGACGCCGGCGAGCAGGACGGAGCCGACGGTGGGGGCGGCGGTGTGGGCGTCCGGCAGCCAGCTGTGCAGCGGCCACATCGGGGTCTTCACGGCGAGCCCGATCCCGATCGCCAGAACGGCGATGACCTGCACGGACGAGGTGAGCCCACGGCCGTTGTCAGTGGCGAGTGCCACCATGTCGAAGGTGCCGCTCTTCAGCCCGATCAGGAGCAGGCCCAGCAGCATGACGACCGAGCCGAGCAGTGTGTAGAGGATGAATTTCCAGGCGGCGGCCCGCCGTCCGGCACCGCCCCAGCGGGCGATGAGGAAGTACATCGGGACGAGCACCGTCTCGAACGCGAGGAAGAACAGCATCAGGTCGAGGACGGCGAAGGTGGCGAGGGTGCCGGCCTCCAGGAGGAGCAGGAGGGCGACGAAGGCCTTCGGGGAGGGGCCCGTGGGGGGCTTGAAGTAGCTGTGGAGCGCGCAGAGGAAGGTCAGCAGCGCGGTCAGCACGAGAAGGGGGAGCGAGATGCCGTCGATGCCGAGGTGGATGCGGACACCGAGCGCCGGGATCCAGTTGATGTCGGTGGTGGCCTGCATCTTCGACGGGTTGGCGTGGTCGAAGCCCGCGGCGAGGACGAGCGCGGCGAGGAGAACGGCGCCGGTGACGGTCACGCCGTGGCGGCGCACGGCCTGGTCGGGGCTGGTTCCCTTCAGCCCGGGCGGGGCCGGGAGCAGGGCGGACGCGGCGCCGACGAGCGGGCCGGCGATGACGAACGCGAGAAGGAACTGCATCACGGATTCACTGATATCGATCACGGCTCACGACCCGGCGTTGACGTTGGCGAAGACGACGGCGGCGATCGCCAGGACCAGGGAACCGGCGAGCAGTGCGCTGAGGTAGGTCTGCACGTTTCCGGTCTGGGCGCGGCGGACGGCGGTGCCGAGCCAGCGTGTGCCGGTGCCTGAGCCGCGTACGTAGGTGTCGACGACCTCGCGGTCCAGGAAGCGGACGAGGCTCGCGGCGGCCTGGACCGGGCGGACGAACAGCGCCGTGTACAGGGCGTCGAGGTGGAAGCCCGCGGCGGCGTGGTGGTGCAGCCGTCCGAGCAGGAGGCGGCCGGGGTCGGCCGGGTCGGGGGCGTCGCCGTCGGTGCCGTAGGCGGCGGTGTGCGCGGCCATGGCCTGGGCCTCGATGAGGGCGGGTTCGGCGTCCGGGTGGGCGACGACGGTACCGACGCGGGTGCGGGCGGCGAGGGCGGAGGTGTGGCGCCAGGCGCCGTAGGTGACGAGTCCGCCGGCCAGGGCGGCGCCGGTGGAGAGGACGGCGGTGGTGACGGTGGGGGCGAGGCTGTGGCCGTCGAACCAGTCGGTGATCACGCCGGTGCTCAGACCGAAGGCGATGGTGGGGACGGCGAGGACCCAGAGGACGGTGGTCATCGCGGCGGGCTGCCTGCCGTGGTCGGGGGCCTCGGCGCCGCGGCCGCGGAAGGCGAGGAGCCAGAGCCGGGTGGCGTACGCGGCGGTGAGGACGGCGGCGAGCAGTCCGGCGACGAGTACGGTCCAGCCCGCGGCGGCCGGGGCGACGTGCCGGTCCCCGAGCGCGGTGTGCTCGGCGGCGACGAGGACGGCTTCCTTGGAGAAGAAGCCGGCGAACGGCGGGATGGCGGCGAGCGCGAACAGGGCGACGGTCATCGTCCAGTAGGCGTCCGGGATGCGCTTGGCGAGGCCGCCCATGCGGGACATGGCGGCCAGTGAGTTGGTGCCGGCGGCGTGGATGACGACTCCGGCCGCGAGGAAGAGGACGGCCTTGAACGCGCCGTGGGAGAGGAGGTGGAAGACGGCGGCCCCGCGGTCGCCGACGGCGAGGGCACCGGCCATGTAGCCGAGCTGGCCGATCGTCGAGTAGGCGAGGACGCGTTTGATGTCGTCCTGGGCGAGGGCGGAGAGCCCCGAGCCGATCATCGTGATCGCGGCCATCACGGCGAGGACGACGAGCGCGGCGCCGGACTGGGCGAAGACGGGGAGGAGCCGGGCCACGAAGTAGATGCCGGCGGCGACCATCGTCGCGGCGTGGATGAGCGCGGAGACGGGGGTGGGGCCCGCCATCGCGTCGGGCAGCCAGGTGTGCAGGGGGAACTGCGCCGACTTGCCCGCGACGCCCGCGAGGAGCAGCAGGGCGATGAGGGTGGGGTGGTCGAGGCCGCCGTTGGCGACGGCGCCCAGGATGCCGGTGATGCGGAAGGTGCCGGTGTCCGCGGCGAGCGCGAACAGGCCGATCAGGAAGGGGACGTCGCCGAGCTTGGTGACCAGGAAGGCCTTGAGGGAGGCGGCGCGGGCTTCGGGCGTCTCCCAGTAGTGGCCGACGAGGAAGTACGAGCAGATGCCCATGATCTCCCAGCCGACCAGGAGCACCATCAGGTCGCCGGAGTAGACGACGAGCAGCATCGCGGAGGTGAAGAGGGAGACCAGGGCGGCGTACGACGGGTAGCGGGGGTCGTCGCGGAGGTAGGCGGTCGAGTAGATCTGCACGCAGCTCGCGACGAGTCCGACCAGGACGGCGACGAGGACCGCGAAGCCGTCGAGGTGCAGGGCGAGGTCGATGGGGACCGAGCCGGTGGGGGTGAGCCGGGTCGCCGCGTCGATGGCCCGGCCGCCGCCCTGGCGGGAGGCGACGAGTACGGCGAGGACGAGGGCGGCGAGGGTCGGCAGGACGGCGAGCGGGCGTACGAAGCCGGGGGCGGTGCGCCCGAGGAGGAGGCCGGCGGCGGCGCCCAGGAACGGGAGGAGGGGGACGAGGACGGCGAGGGTCGTGGTGGTCACGCGGTGGCCTCTGCCTTCTTTGCCTTCCCTGCCGCAGCAGTGGCCTGGTCTTCGGTGCCCGTGCCGCTTCCGGCCGCGGAGTCGTCGTCGGGGTGGTCGGGGAGGTCTTCGGCGGCGTCGGTCTCGGCGGTGTCGCGGAGCCGGTCGATGGCGGAGCTGCCCCGGTTGCGGTACACGGCGAGGACGATCGCCAGGCCGATGCCGATCTCCGCCGCCGCGATGGCGATGGTGAAGAGGGTGAGGGCCTGGCCGGCGTGGAGGGTGTCGCGGAGCCAGACGTCGAAGGCCACCAGGTTGAGGTTGACGGCGTTGAGCATCAGCTCGACGGAGAGCAGGACCAGGATCGCGTTGCGGCGGGCGAGCACTCCGTACAGCCCGGTGCAGAAGAGGAGGGCGGCGAGCACGGCGGGATAGGCGAGGTGCATCAGCTCTGCTCCTTACCGCGCTTGCGGGACAGGACGATCGCGCCGACCAGTGCGGCGAGCAGCAGGACGGAGAGTGCTTCGAACGGCAGCACCCAGTGCCGGAAGAGGAAGGCGCCGGTGACCTCGGTGGAGCCCTGGGCGGCTCGGCCCAGGTCGATCCAGGTGGTGCGGAAGGCGTCGACGACGACCCAGACGAGCACCCCGGCGGAGGCGAGCGCCACGGCCAGGGCGGCCCAGCGGTTGCCGGAGTCGGCGTCCGGGGAGCGGCCGATGGGGGCCCGGGTGAGCATCAGCCCGAAGAGGAGGAGGACGACGACGGAACCGACGTAGATCAGTACCTGCACCCAGGCGATGAACTCGGCGGTGAGCAGGAGGTACTCGACGGCGAGCCCGCCGAGCGCCACGACCAGCCAGAGTGCGGCGTGCACCAGCTGCTTGGTCGTGACGGTGACGAGGGCCGCGCCGAAGGTGGCGAGGCCCACGAGGACGAAGGCGATCTCGACGCCGGTCGGGGAGAGGAAGCCGGGGTGGGACGCGGCGGCGGCTGCGAGTGTCACGACTCTCCCTCCGTCTCCGGTCGCTGGGATTCCTGGGGCTGCGGGGGCTGCTCGGTGGCCTGGGGCTGCTCGGTGGCCTGCTGGGCTTGCCGGGGCTGTTCGGCCTGCCGGGCTTCTTGGGAGCTCTGGGCTTCCTGGGCGCGTTGGGCCTCGAGTTTCTCCGCCGTCTTGCGGGCGGCGGCGATCTCCTTCGGCTCCTCGGCGGCCGGGTCGAGCGCGGGCGGTTCCGGAACCGTCCACATCCACTCGCGGAGCTTGTCGCGCTCGTGGGTGAGTTCGAGGATGTCCGTCTCCGCGTACTCGAACTCCGGGGACCAGAACAGGGCGTCGAAGGGGCACACCTCGATGCAGATCCCGCAGTACATGCAGAGGGAGAAGTCGATGGCGAAGCGGTCGAGGACGTTGCGGCTGCGTTCGCGGCCGCCGGGGGTGGCGGCGGGCACCGTCTCCTTGTGGGAGTCGATGTAGATGCACCAGTCGGGGCATTCGCGGGCGCAGAGCATGCAGACGGTGCAGTTCTCCTCGAACAGCGCGATGACGCCGCGGGAGCGGGGCGGCAGTTCGGGCTGGACGTCGGGGTACTGCGCGGTGACCGTCTTCCGCGTCATGGTCCGCAGGGTGACGGCCAGGCCCTTGGCCAGTCCGGAGCCGGGGATCGGGGGCATCAGCTGATCGCCACCTTCACGATGCCGGTGAGCGCGATCTGCGCGAGGGCGAGCGGGATGAGCGTGGTCCAGGCGAGCTTCTGCAGCTGGTCCTCGCGGAGCCGGGGGTAGGAGACCCGCAGCCAGATGACGACGAAGGCGAGGACCGCGGTCTTCAGGAGCGTCCAGACCCAGCCGAGTCCGTCGGCGCCGAGCGGTCCGTGCCAGCCGCCGAGGAAGAGCACGGTGGTCAGTCCGCACAGGACGACGATGCCCGCGTACTCGGCGAGCAGGAAGAGCGCGAAACGCAGGCCGGTGTACTCGGTGTAGGCACCGAAGATGATCTCCGAGTCGGCGATCGGCATGTCGAAGGGCGGGCGCTGGAGTTCGGCGAGCCCGGCCACGAAGAAGACCAGCGCGCCGACGATCTGCCAAGGCAGCCACCACCACTCGAAGGCGTCGAGGATGCCGGTGAGGGAGACGGTTCCGGCCGCCATCGCGACGGAGGCGGCGGCGAGCAGCATCGGCAGTTCGTACGCGAGCAGCTGGGCGGCGGTGCGCAGTCCGCCGAGGAGGGAGAACTTGTTCGCCGAGGCCCAGCCGGCCATCAGCGAGCCGAGCACGCCGACGCCCATGACGGCGAGTACGTAGAAGACGCCCGCGTCGAGGGACTGCCCGGCCGCGCCCTCGCCGGGGCCGATCGGGATGACGACGAGCACCAGGAGGTACGGGAGCAGCGCGACGGCCGGGGCGAGCTGGAAGACCCGGCGGTCGGCGTCGGCCGGGACCACGTCCTCCTTCTGCGCGAACTTCACGCCGTCCGCGACGAGCTGGGCCCAGCCGTGGAAGCCGCCCGCGTACATGGGGCCGAGGCGGCCCTGCATGTGGGCCATCACCTTGTGCTCGGTCTGCCCGACGACGAGCGGGAGGACCAGGAAGGCGACGAAGACGGCGACGAGGCGCAGGGCGACGTCCAGTACGTCGTTCACGCGGTATCGCCTCCGGCGGACTCGGGGGGTTCGGGGGTCTTGGGGGTCTCCCGGGCCTTGGGGGTCTTGGGGGCCTCGGGGGTCTCCTGGGCCTCGGGAGGTTCGGGAGCCGCGGGAGGTTCGGGAGCCGCGGGTTGTTCCTGGGACCCGGGGGACTCAGGGGCCTTGGCGGGTTCAGGAGCCTCGGGGGCCTCCCGGGCCTCGGAAGGGGTGTCCGGGCCGAAGGCCGGGCGGGCGTGGTGCCAGGGGGCATCGCTCGCGCCCGTCCCCGTGTCCGCACCACTGCCCGTACCCGTGCCCGTACCCGGGCCACTGCCCGCATCCGTGCCCGTGCCTGTGCCCGTGTCCGGGCTCGGCTTCGCCGGGGTGTCCGTGGGCGGTTCGTGCTGCTGGCTCGCCGAGCCCTGCGAGACGCTCCGGTTGCGGCGCGGCCTCGCGGGACGCGCGGGCGCCTCGGCCTCGGTGCCCGTCGCGGGGGCCGCTTCCGGGGTGGCGGCAGCGGCCCGCTGGGCGGCCGAGCCCTCGCTCGCGCTCCGGGCCCGGCGTACCGGCCGGTCGCCCGCCGCACGCGTGGTACGGGCCGGCCGGGCCGGGGCGGGCGGGAGCTGTCCCTTCAGGGGCCCCCATTCGTTCGGGTCGGGCACCCCGGGCGGCAGCATCGTGCGCCGCTTCGGCCCGCCGTGCTCCGACTCGCCCGGCTCCTTCGCGCCCGGCCACGCCTTCGCGACCCGCGCCGCCAGCACGAAGTCCTTGCGCAGCGGGTGGCCCTCGAAGCCTTCGGGCAGCAGCAGCGGCACCAGGTGCGGGTGGCCGTCGAAGCCGATGCCGAACATCTCGTGCGTCTCGCGCTCGTGCCAGGCGGCGCCCGCGTAGACGCCGATGGCGGTGGGCAGGGCCGGCGCCGCGTGCGGCACGGTCGTACGGAGCATGAGGCGGCGGACCCGGCCGCCGCCCAGGGCCACGACGTGGGCGCAGACCCGGAAGCCGGCGTCCGGTTCGTCGACGGCGCTCAGCCAGTCGAAGTACGTGCAGCCCAGCCGGTCGCGGGCGGTCTCGAGCGCGGCGATCCAGGCGTCGGCCGGTACGTCGACGGTCAGCAGCTCGTACGCGTACTCCGCCGTCGCGCCCTCGCCGAACAGTTCGGCGGCGGCGTCCGGCAGCCGGTCGTACGCATCGCCGTGGCCGCCGTGCGCGTCGTCGCCCGAGGCGTCGGGCGGGGTGGTGGTCACGAGGGCTCCTCCCCCGGCTTCGGCGGGGCGGCGACGAGCCCGCTGCGCAGCGCGGCGGTGGAGGGGCGGGCGCCGCCCGTCGCGTACCGCGCGCCCAGCGACTCCCGGGCGATCTTCTCCTGGAGCTTGAGGATGCCCTGGAGCAGCGCCTCCGGCCGGGGCGGGCAGCCGGGTACGTAGACGTCGACGGGGATGATCTGGTCGACGCCCTTGGTCACCGCGTACGAGTCCCAGTAGGGGCCGCCGCAGTTGGAGCAGGCGCCGAAGGAGATGACGTACTTCGGCTCGGGCATCTGCTCGTAGAGCCGCTTCACCGCCGGGGCCATCTTGTCGGTCACCGTGCCGGAGACGATCATGAGGTCGGCCTGGCGCGGCCCCGGTGCGAACGGGATGACGCCGAGCCGGATGAAGTCGTGCCGGGCCATGGAGGCGGCGATGAACTCGATGGCGCAGCAGGCGAGCCCGAAGTTGAAGACCCACAGGCTGTAGCGGCGGCCCCAGTTCAGGACCACCTTCATCGGTTCGGGTGCCAGGCGGGAGAGGACACCGAGCCGTTTGGGCTCCGGCAGGAAGGTCGGTACGGGCTGCGGCTCCTCGGCTCCCCCGTCGGTCCGCGTGCTGGTCACGTCCATTCGAGGACGCCCTTCTTCCATGCGTAGAGCAGTCCCACGGCCAGGAAACCGAGGAAGACGAACATTTCGATCAGGGTCGTCGCCCCGTATCCCGGTGCGGCGAATACCGTCGCCCACGGGAACAGGAAGATCGAGTCGACGGCGAAGATCACGTACAGGAAGGCGTAGACGTAATAGCGGACCTGGGTGTGTGCCCAGCCCTCGCCGACCGGGTCCACGCCGCATTCGTACGTGAGGAGTTTCTCCGGCGTCGGCACCACGGGGCGCAGCAGTCGGCCGGCCCCGAAGGCGACGGCGACGAACAGCACGCCGATCACGGCGAGCAGTCCGACCACGGAATAGCCGTGGAAGTAGTCCGACGCGAGAGAGACCGATGCCGATGCCGATCCCGGAAAGTCCGTCGGGCTCGGCGGATCCGGCAGTTCTGGCAGTTCCACCACGTCCGCCCCTCGCTCCTCTGGAATCCGTCCGGTGGTCTTCCGGTGGTCTGTACGCACGGGAGTCTAGGCCCTGTTAAAGGGAGGGTAAGCAGCCGCGTCGGGCGAAAGCATTCCCCGCGGACTCCTCGGGGAATGTCCTGAGGTGGGGTTATCCCCACCTCGCCCCACCCACGAGCCCCATGGCGTGCGGCGATCCGTACCGGCAGGCTTGACGCATGACCATGAGCCCCCAGGTGCCGGACAACGACCGGCCACCGCCCGCCCGACTCATCCCCGACCGGTGGACGTGGAAGGAGATCGGCCACCTGCTGGCCAATCTGCCGCTGACCATCGTCGAGTGCGTGTACGCGGTGTGCATGATCGGCGTCGGCGTGGCGCTCTCGGTCACGGTGGTCGGTCTGCCCATGCTCGCCGTTTCGCTGCACGGGGCGCGGCAGATCGGCCGGGTCGAGCGGGGGCGGGCGCGGGCGATGCTCGGGGTGCGGATCGAGGAGCCGAGCGCGATGGTCCGCTCGCGGCGGGAGACGGGGTTCTTCCCGTGGCTGTGGTCGAGCGTCAAGGACCCGGTGGGCTGGCGGGCGGTGCTCTACTCCTTCGTGCGGCTGCCCTGGGGCGTGGTCACCTTCGGGGTGACGCTGGTGAGCATGATCGCGCTGTGGCCGGTGCTTCCGTACATCACGCGGTTCCTCGCCAACGCGGACCGGGCGATGGTGCGCGGGCTGCTCTCCCCCTCCGACGAGTTGGAGCGCCGGATCGCGGAGCTGGAGGCGGACCGGGGGGTGGTCGTCGACACGGCCGCCGCCGACCTGCGCCGCATCGAGCGCGATCTCCACGACGGTGCCCAGGCCCGCCTCGTCGCCCTCGCCATGGGTCTGGGGCTGGCCAAGGAGAAGCTGACCGCCGACCCGGAAGCCGCCGCACGCATGGTCGACGAGGCCCACGGCGAGGTCAAGGTCGCCCTCCAGGAACTCCGCGATCTCGCCCGCGGCATCCATCCCGCCGTCCTCACCGACCGCGGACTCGACGCCGCCCTCTCCGCCATCGCCTCCCGCTGCACCGTCCCCGTCACCGTCAACGTGGATCTTCCGGCGCGTCCCGCGGAGGCCATCGAGGGCATCGCGTACTTCACCGTCTCCGAGCTGCTCCAGAACGTCAGCAAGCACAGCGCGGCTCGCTCGGCGACCGTCGAGGTCTGGCGCACCGGCAGCCGGCTGATGCTCCAGGTCACCGACGACGGCCACGGCGGGGCCAGCATGGACGGCGGTACGGGGATGGCGGGGCTGGCCGAACGGCTGGGCGCGGTGGACGGGCTGTTCGTCCTGGACTCGCCGGTCGGCGGGCCCACCACGGTCACCGCCGAACTGCCCTGGCGCGACCGCGACGCGTCGAAGAGGGCCGGGCCCCGGAACCTCCGGCGCGGCTGAGCGCACCCACCGATCCACCGGCAGAAGCAGAAGCAGCACTGAGATGAAACGGATACTTCCATGGCCACGGCATACGGACCGGACACGCGGGACGCGCGGGACCCTCGGCAGACCGGGGCCGGTCTCGGGGACCGCTCCCCGCTGAAGCGTCTGCTGCCCGCCGCGCTGCGCGCTCCGATCGAGGGCAGGACCTGGCGCGAGCTCGCGTATCAGGTGCTGAGCGTGCCGATCGGCCTGGTCCTGTTCGGTTTCTCGATCACCCTGACGTCGCTGGGCGTGGGCCTGCTGATCACCTTCCTCGGGGTCCCGGTCCTGGCCGGCACGCTGGCCATGTGCCGGGGCTTCGGCGCGCTGGAGCGGATGCGGGCGCGGGCGCTGCTCGGGACGGACGTGGCGGCCCCGGAGCCGGTGCGCGGGCGGACCGGCGGCCTGATGTCCTGGATGGGCGCGTCGCTGAAGAGCGGGGCGTCCTGGCGGCATCTGCTCTACACGCTGGTCCACTTCCCGTGGGCGCTGATCTCCTTCAGCATCACGGTGCCGCTCTGGCTGTGCGGCTGGTTCACTCTCACGTACCCGCTCTGGTACTGGTTCCTTCCCGCGCATGTGGGCCGCGACGGCATCCAGATGTACGCCGACGCGGACCGCACGGTGTACCTGGACACCCCGACCGGGATGCTGGTGTCCGTCCTGACCGGTCTGGTGCTCGTGCTGGCCATGTCGTGGGTGGTCCGGGGGCTGGCGTACGTGGACCGGGCGATGGTGCGCGGGCTGCTCGGGCCGTCCAGGCTGGCGACCCGGGTCTCGGAGCTGGAGTCCGACCGGGGAGTGGTCGTCGACACCGCCGCCGCCGACCTGCGCCGCATCGAGCGCGACCTCCACGACGGTGCCCAGGCCCGCCTCGTCGCCCTCGCCATGGACCTGGGCCTGGCGAAAGAGAAGCTGACCGCCGACCCGGAAGCCGCCGCACGCATGGTCGACGAGGCCCACGGCGAGGTCAAGATCGCCCTCCAGGAACTCCGCGACCTCGCCCGCGGCATCCACCCCGCCGTCCTCACCGACCGCGGACTCGACGCCGCCCTCTCCGCCATCGCCTCCCGCTGCACCGTCCCCGTCACCGTCAACGTGGACCTGGCCGAGCGCCCGGCCCAGGCGATCGAGGGCATCGCGTACTTCACCGTCTCCGAGCTGCTCCAGAACGTCAGCAAGCACAGCGCGGCTCGCTCGGCGACCGTCGAGGTCTGGCGCACCGGCAGCCGGCTGATGCTCCAGGTCACCGACGACGGCCACGGCGGCGCCGACCCCTCGACGGGCAGCGGGCTGGCCGGGCTGACCGAGCGGCTGGACGCGGTGGACGGCGTCCTGGTCGTGGACTCCCCGCAGGGCGGGCCGACCCGGATCACCGCGGAGCTGCCCTGGCGCGGCTGAGCGGGCGCACGCACCGGGGCAGGGCAGAAACGCGCCGGCCGGGCGCACACAGTAACCGGACGCTTGCGCGACATCCGGACGAAGAGGACACGTCATCTCCCACGCGGGAAAGCTGGAATGCTGGGGACCGTACGAACGGGACCGAACAGCAGAGACAGAACCAGTGGGGGATGCGGCTTCATGGTGGAGGACAGGGTGCGAGTGGTCATCGCCGAGGATTCGGTGCTGCTCCGGGAAGGGCTCACCCGGCTGCTGACCGATCTGGGGCATGACGTCGTCGCCGGGGTGGGCGACGGCGAGGCGCTGATCAGAACGGTGGGCGAGCTGGCGGCGCGGGACGCGCTGCCCGATGTCGTGGTCGCCGACGTGCGGATGCCCCCGACCCACACCGACGAGGGCGTGCGGGCGGCGGTGCGGCTGCGGAAGGACTACCCGGGGATCGGGGTGCTGGTCCTCTCGCAGTACGTGGAGGAGCAGTACGCGACCGAGTTGCTGGCCGGGTCCAGCCGGGGCGTGGGCTATCTCCTGAAGGACCGGGTCGCCGAGGTCCGGGAGTTCGTGGACGCGGTGGTCCGGGTGGCGCAGGGCGGGACGGCGCTGGACCCCGAGGTGGTGGCGCAGCTGCTGGGCCGGAGCCGTAAGCAGGACGTCCTGGCCGGGCTGACGCCGCGCGAGCGCGAGGTGCTCGGGCTGATGGCGGAGGGCCGGACGAATTCCGCGGTGGCCAAACAGCTGGTGGTGAGCGACGGTGCGGTGGAGAAGCACGTCAGCAACATCTTCCTGAAGCTGGGGCTGTCCCCCAGCGAGGGAGACCACCGCCGCGTCCTGGCCGTCCTGACGTACCTGAACTCCTGAGCTGCTGAACTCCTGAGCTGCTGAGCTGCTGAGCTGTCGGCCCGTCCGCGTACCCGGCCCCCGAGCCGTCGGCCCGTCCGTGTGCCCGGGCCCCGGCCCGTCGGCCCGTCCGCGCATTCGCCTCCCCCGGTCCGTCGGCCCGTCGGCCCGTCGGTCCATCGGCGTGTCCGGCCCCTGACCTGCTGACTCGCCCGCAACGGACCTGGAAAGCTGACACATTGTCAGATACCGTGCCGTCCCCCGGATGCCCGCCGGACATCCGGGGGACGCATGGAACGCGCCAAAAAGGCATCGGTTCGTGTCCCGAATTCGCCTCCATCATGTGATCGGTCAGGGGAAGGCATCCCTTACAGAAGTAGGGTGGGCTGTAGGGACTGTCGGCATGCCGGCGGGCCCGAGCCGCCGCCGCTAGGGAGGTCCAGTTCAGTGACCAGCCAGGTCAGTAGCCCAGCCGGACAGGCCGATGAGGCCAGCGAGGCGCTCGTCGGGGGCCAGCGCGCCCCCCGCTCCAATGACACGGGAGCAGGCGAGAAGGAGATCCGCCGTCTGGACCGGGTGATCATCCGTTTCGCGGGTGACTCCGGAGACGGTATGCAGCTCACCGGTGACCGCTTCACCTCGGAGACGGCGTCGTTCGGCAACGACCTGTCGACGCTGCCGAACTTCCCCGCCGAGATCCGCGCCCCCGCAGGCACCCTGCCGGGGGTTTCGTCGTTCCAGCTGCATTTCGCGGACCACGACATCCTCACCCCGGGTGACGCGCCGGACGTGCTGGTCGCGATGAACCCGGCGGCGCTGAGGGCGAACATCGGCGATGTGCCGCGCGGCGCGGAAATCATCGTGAACACCGACGAGTTCACCAAACGCCCGATGGCGAAGGTGGGGTACGCGACCAGTCCGCTGGAGGACGGTTCGCTGGACGGATACCACGTCCACCCCGTGCCGCTGACGACGCTGACGGTCGAGGCGCTGAAGGAGTTCGGCCTGTCCCGCAAGGAGGCCGAGCGCAGCAAGAACATGTTCGCGCTGGGCCTGCTGTCGTGGATGTACCACCGCCCGACCGAGGGCACCGAGGCGTTCCTGCGGACGAAGTTCGCGAAGAAGCCGCAGATCGCCGAGGCCAACGTGGCGGCGTTCCGGGCGGGTTGGAACTTCGGGGAGACGACGGAGGACTTCGCCGTCTCCTACGAGGTGGCGCCCGCCACGCAGGCCTTCCCGCCGGGCACGTACCGCAACATCTCGGGGAACCTGGCGCTGTCGTACGGGCTGATCGCCGCCGCCCGGCAGGCCGATCTGCCGCTGTACCTGGGCTCGTACCCGATCACCCCGGCCTCCGACATCCTGCACGAGCTGTCCAAGCACAAGAACTTCGGTGTACGGACCTTCCAGGCCGAGGACGAGATCGCCGGGATCGGCGCGGCGCTGGGCGCCGCCTTCGGCGGTTCGCTCGCCGTCACCACCACCTCGGGCCCCGGTGTGGCCCTCAAGTCCGAGACGATCGGGCTCGCGGTCTCCCTCGAACTGCCGCTGCTCGTCGTCGACATCCAGCGCGGCGGCCCGTCCACCGGCCTGCCGACCAAGACCGAGCAGGCCGACCTGCTCCAGGCGATGTACGGGCGCAACGGCGAGGCCCCGGTGCCCGTGGTGGCCCCCAGGACCCCGGCCGACTGCTTCGACGCCGCGCTCGACGCCGCCCGGATCGCCCTGACCTACCGCACCCCGGTCTTCCTCCTCTCCGACGGCTACCTCGCCAACGGCTCCGAGCCGTGGCAGGTCCCCGAGGTCGACGAGCTGCCCGATCTGCGCGTCCGGTTCGCCACCGCCGCCAATCACGAACTGGCCGACGGCACCGAGGTGTTCTGGCCCTACAAGCGCGACCCGCAGACCCTGGCCCGCCCCTGGGCGGTGCCCGGCACCCCCGGCCTCGAACACCGCATCGGCGGCATCGAGAAGCAGGACGGCAGCGGCAACATCTCCTACGACCCGGCCAACCACGACCTCATGGTCCGCACCCGCCAGGCGAAGATCGACGGCATCACCGTCCCCGACCTGGAGGTCGACGACCCGGACGGCGCCCGCACCCTGGTCCTCGGCTGGGGCTCCACATACGGCCCCGTCACCGCCGCCGTCCGCCGCCTGCGCAACGACGGGCAGGCCATCGCCCAGGCCCACCTGCGCCATCTGAACCCCTTCCCGAAGAATCTCGGCGAGGTCCTGGCGCGCTACGACAAGGTGATCGTCCCGGAGATGAACCTCGGCCAGCTCGCCACCCTCGTCCGGGCCAAGTACCTCGTCGACGCCCACAGCTACAACCAGGTCAACGGCATGCCGTTCAAGGCCGAACAGCTCGCCACGGCACTCAAGGAGGCCATCGATGGCTGACACCGACGTGGCCAACCAGCTCCTGAACCTGGTGCCCAAGGCCGAGGCCAAGCAGTCCATGAAGGACTTCAAGTCGGACCAGGAGGTCCGCTGGTGCCCCGGCTGCGGCGACTACGCCGTGCTCGCCGCCGTGCAGGGCTTCATGCCCGAACTGGGGCTGGCGAAGGAGAACATCGTCTTCGTCTCCGGGATCGGCTGCTCCTCCCGCTTCCCGTACTACATGAACACCTACGGGATGCACTCCATCCACGGCCGTGCCCCCGCCATCGCGACCGGGCTCGCCACCTCCCGCCGCGACCTGTCGGTCTGGGTCGTCACGGGCGACGGCGACGCCCTGTCCATCGGCGGCAACCACCTCATCCACGCGCTGCGCCGCAACGTCAACCTGAAGATCCTGCTGTTCAACAACCGGATCTACGGCCTCACCAAGGGCCAGTACTCCCCGACCTCCGAGATCGGGAAGATCACCAAGTCCACGCCGATGGGTTCGCTGGACGCCCCGTTCAACCCGGTGTCCCTGGCGCTGGGCGCGGAGGCCTCCTTCGTCGCCCGCACCATCGACTCCGACCGCAAGCACCTCACGAGCGTGCTGCGCGCGGCGGCCGACCACCCGGGCACGGCGCTGGTGGAGATCTACCAGAACTGCAACATCTTCAACGACGGCGCCTTCGAGGCGCTGAAGGACAAGGACCAGGCGCAGGAGGCGGTGATCCGCCTGGAGCACGGGCAGCCCATCCGCTTCGGCACGGACAACGCAAAGGGGGTCGTCCGCGATCCGGCCACCGGTGACCTCCAGGTCGTCGACGTCACCGCGGAGAACGAGTCCCGCGTCCTGGTCCACGACGCGCACAGCACGTCCCCGACCACGGCGTTCGCGCTCTCCCGCCTGGCGGACCCGGACACCCTGCACCGCACCCCCATCGGTGTCCTGCGCGACGTCGAGCGTCCGGTGTACGACACGCTCATGGCGGAGCAGCTCGACACCGCCGTCGAGCAGCGCGGCAAGGGCGACCTCGGGGCCCTCCTCGCCGGGAACGACCACTGGACGGTCGTCGGCTGACCCCGCCACCGGTACGCACCGCCGTCGCCGGACGGGCTGAACT
>NZ_JBHJQP010000009.1:0-82703 GCF_042262625.1 Streptomyces sp. NPDC056347
CCGCGTACCGAGCAGTACCGAGCCCCCGGCCGTCGGCCGGGGGCTCGTTCGTGGGCCGGGCGTCGACCGGGTCAGGCCGGGGCCAGCGGGTCCGCCCCGTACGTGATCCGGATGACGCCGTCCGGATGCCGTCCGGCGTGGGCGCGGACGCCGAAGACCTCGTGGAAGAGGTCCGGGGTGAGGACGTCGAGGACCGGGCCCGCGGCGACGGCACGCCCGTGGTGGAGCACGACGAGGCCGTCGCAGATCCTGGCCGCCAGATCGAGATCGTGCAGCACGGCGAGGGTCGTGACCCCGGTGTTCCTGATCAGGCCGAGGAGTTCGAACCGGGCACGGATGTCGAGGTGGTTGGTGAGTTCGTCCAGGACGAGGAGTTCCGGGGCCTGGGCGAGGGCGCGGGCGAGCAGGACGCGCTGGCGCTCGCCGCCGGACAGGGAGGAGAGGTCGCGGTCGGCGAGCGAGGCGACGCCGCAGCTCTCCGCCGCTCCGGCGACGGCGCGCCGGTCGCTCTCGCCGTCGCGTCCCAGCACCCCGTGGTGCGGGGTGCGGCCGAGGGCCACCGTCTCGGCGACGGTGAGGCCGCCCGCGCCCGCCCCGTCCTGGAGGACGGCGGCGGTGCGGCGGGCGGCGGTCCGCGAGGAGAGCCGCCACACGTCCGTCCCGCCCACCTCGACGACCCCCGCGAGGGGCCGCAGCGAGCGGTAGACGGCACGCAGCAGGGTGGACTTCCCGCTGCCGTTGGGGCCGACGAGGCCCACGACCTGGCCCGGCGCCACGTCGAGCGCGACGTCGTGCAGGACCGGGGTGCCGTCGAGGGCGGCGCACAGGCCGTTCACGGTGAGTCTCATGCGGAGTCGAGCCCCTTGTTGCGGCGCAGCAGCCAGAGGAAGAACGGTGCGCCGAGCAGCGCGGTGAGAATGCCCAACGGCAGTTCGCCGGGCCGGGCGAGGGTACGGGAGAGCAGGTCGACCAGTACGAGGTAGACGGCCCCGAGGAGGGCGCTCAGCGGGAGCAGCCTGCGGTGGTCGGCGCCGAGGACGAGCCGTACCAGGTGCGGGATCATCAGGCCGACGAAGCCGATGCCGCCCGCGACGGCGATGACGGTCCCGGTCAGCAGGGCGCTCACCACCAGCAGCACCGCACGGGTGCGGTGCACGTCCACGCCGAGCGATGCCGCCGACTCGTCCCCGGCGAGCAGCGCGTTCAGGCGCCGACCGAAGAGGGCGAGCAGCGTCACGCCGGTCGCCACCACGGCGGTGACGGTGGGCAGTTGGCTCCACCGGGCGCCGGCGACGCTGCCCAGCATCCAGAACATGACGCCCCGCAGCTCGTTCGGCGCGGCCCGCAGCTGCACGAAGCTCGTCGCCGACAGCAGTACGTAGCCGACCGCGACCCCGGCGAGCACGAGCCGCGTGGGTGCGAGCCGTCCGCCGCGCCGCCCGAGCACGAAGACCGCGGTCCCCGCCAGGAGCGCGCCCGCGAACGCCGCCCCGGAGACGCCGAGTCCGCCGAGCCCCGCCCCGCCGAGCGTCATCACCAGGGCCGCGCCCAGCGACGCCCCGTGCGAGAAGCCGAGGACCGTGGGGTCGGCGAGCGGGTTGGCCACGAGGGTCTGGAGTACGGCGCCGGATACGGCGAGTCCCGCCCCCACGACCGCGGCGAGGACCACACGCGGGGTGCGGAACCGCCAGACGATCTGGTCGAGGGCGACATCGTCCACCGGCCCCCGGCCGGTGACGTGGTGGACGAGGACCGTCCACACGTCACCGACCGGCACATCGACCGCGCCGATGCCGACGGCGAGGACCGTCGAGACCAGCAGTACGGCGGTGAGCACGAGGACGCAGACCCACAGCGGGAGGCGGCTCAGAAGGCCTCGGGATGCAGCATTCCGGCGATCCTCCTGACCGCCACGTCGTTGCTGGGGCCGAGATGCATCGAGTCGGACAGCACCACGAACTTGTTCTGCCTGGCCGCGGACCACTGGGGGAACTCCTTGAGCAGCTTCTTCGCGTACGCCGTCGGGTCCGGGTCGTTGTAGCTGACGACCACGAGGGCGTCCACGTCGGTGGCGGCGACCTGTTCCTTGCTGAGGTCGGCGAAGGACGACTTCGACGCGCTCGCGAACGCGTTGTCACCGCCGGCCTCGGCGAGGATGTCGTTGTAGATGCCGTGGGCGGCGACCGCACTGAACTCGTTGCTGCCCATGGTCATGTTGGCGAAGACGACCATGACCTTCGGTCTTGTGGTGCCGGCGACCTTCTCCGCCACTTCGGCGATGTTCCGCCGTGCGGTGGCGATGAGCTTCTCGGCCCTGTCCTCGACGCCGAAGACCTTGCCCAGGTCCCGCAGCAGTGTGTAGCTGTCGTCGATCGTCAGGTTCAGGTTGTCCCGGCCGCAGCCTTCGGGCGAGACATAGCTGCGCGCCCCGATCTCGTCGAGCTGCTCGCGGGTGGCGAAGCCGTTCGCGGCGTCGAAACCGTGGGCCATGACGGAGAGCACGAGGTCGGGGCGCAGGCCGATCATGGCCTCGCGCGGGATGTCGAAGGCCTCGTTCTGTTTCACCCCGCCCGTGGGCAGCTTCCTTATCGCCTCGGCGCGGCCGGGCACTTCGGACATGCCGTAGGACTGCTGGTTGGAGACGATCCGGTCCCCCTGGCCGAGGGCGAGCAGCGTGGACACCTCGGCGACCGATGCCCCGTTCATCACGACGACCCGGCCGGGGGGCTTGTCGAACCTCTGCTTCAGCCCGCAGTTCTCGAGGGTGACGGGGTACGCGCCCCGCGCGGCGGGGGACGCGTTCCCGGCGGCGGCGTCCGCCTTCCTGCTGCCGGAGCCGGAGCCCGGTTCCGCGCAGCCGGCCGCGGTGAGACACAGGAGGGCGGCGAGCGCGACGGCCGCCGGCCTGGGTGTCGGCATGGGGTTTCTCCTCGGTGGTCAAGTGGGGCGCTTCGAAGCGCTGTTGCAGGAGTCGGGAGCGGGGGCGGGGAAGTTCCCGGCGGACGCGGCGGGTCGAGGAGGCGGCGTACGCGTACGCGTACGCCATGCCGGGGCGGGGCGGGCACGCGGCACCGTCGGCCGTGACCCGTGTCATACCTCGTGCGCGGGAACTCGGGCGCCTCGCGCACCGACTCCTGTACGTCACCGTCCCCACCGGTCCACGTACGAGGAAGAGCCGATGCCCGAGACCACGCCTGCCGCGTCACCGCCGCCCCGGCAACGCCCGGCCGAGGAGTTCACCGCAGCCCAGGAGTTCCCCGCAGCCCAGGAGTCCGCCGCGACCGAGGAGTTCACCGCGACCGCGCCGAACGGCGGAGGCGGCGGCGCGTGGACCGGGCTGCGTCCCCTCCTGCTCCGCCTGCACTTCTACGCGGGCATCCTCATCGGCCCGTTCCTGTTCGTCGCGGCCGTCACCGGGCTGCTCTACACGGCCACCCCGCAGATCGAGTCCGTCGTCTACCGCCACGAGCTGAAGGTCACCCCGCACGGCGAGCCGAAGCCGCTCACCGCCCAGCTGGACGCCGCCCGCGGGGCGATACCCGGCGGGCGGCTCGTCTCCGTCACCAAGGGCGCGGGGGCCGACGACACGACCCGGGTCACCTTCGACGTCGAGGGGCTGCCCGAGGGGTACACGCGGACCGCCTTCGTCGATCCGTACACCGCGGAGGTGCGCGGCACGCTGCGCACCTTCGGCGAGTGGCTGCCCGTACGGTCCTGGTTCGACGGCCTGCACCGCACCCTGAACCTCGGTGACCTCGGCCGCAACTACAGCGAGACCGCGGCGAGCTGGCTGTGGGTCGAGGTGCTCGGCGGGCTCGCGCTGTGGCTCGGGGCGCCGCGGAGCCGGGAACGGCTGCGCGGGCTGTTCGTGCCGCGCCGGGGCCCGAAGGGGCGCAGGCGCACGCTGTCCTGGCACGGGGCGGTCGGGCTGTGGGTGTCGGTCGGCTTCCTCGCGCTCTCGGCGACCGGGCTGACCTGGTCGGCGCACGCGGGCGCGAACATCGGCAGGATCCAGGACGCGCTGGGCGGGGCGACGCCCGCCGTCTCCTCGGCCCTCGGTGACGGCGCTCAGGGGCATGGAGATCAGGGTCATGGAGATCAGGGGCATGGCGCTCAGGGGCACGGCGCGCACGGTGGCGGCCCGGCAGGGGCGGCCCCGGGCACCTCCGCCGAGGGTGCCGCCGTCCCGGCCGTCGATCTCGACGCAGCAGTCCGCATCGCCCACGCGGAGGGGCTGCGCGGCAAGCTCGTCATCACCCCGCCCGCGGACGCCCGGAGCGCGTACGTCGTACACGAGAACACCCGGCACTGGCCGGAGCGGCAGGACTCGATCGCGATCGACCCGGCCACCGGCCATGTCACGGACAGGCTGGCCTTCGACGACTTCCCCGTCCTCGCCAAGCTCACCCGCTGGGGCATCGACGCCCATATGGGCCTGCTCTTCGGTCCGGCCAACCAGATCGTCCTCGCGCTGATCGCCGTCGCGCTGATCGGGATGCTCTTCTGGGGCTACCGCATGTGGTGGCTGCGCAGGCCCACCCGGGCGGACGGGACGCGGCTCGGCCGGCCGCCGGCGCGCGGAGCCTGGCGCCGGGTGCCGGGCCGGGTCATGGCGCCGCTCGCCGTCGCGGCCGCCGTACTCGCCTACTACCTGCCGCTGTTCGGGCTGCCGCTGGTCTGCTTCCTGCTCGGGGACCTGGTGGTCGCACGGGCGCGCCGACACCGGAGCGCGCGCACGAAGACGCGCGCCGGGACATCCGAGGAGACCGCCCGATGATCACCGCCACCGGACTGCGCTGGATTCTGACGCTGCTCTTCTGCGCGCTCACCGTCTACGGGCTGTGGCGCGCCCTCGCGGCCCGCTCCCATCCGTGGACCGCGCGGCTCGCCCACGGTCTGCACGCGGTCATGGCGCTCGCCATGTTCGCGATGGCCTGGCCCTGGGGCATGGACCTGCCCGGCACACCTCAGGTGGTCCTCTTCTCCGCCGCCGCGGTGTGGTTCGTGCTGGCCGCGCTCACCGTGCCGGGTGTGCCCGGACCCCGGGCACGCGCCCTCGCGAACGCGCTGCCGCACACCGTGATGACCGGCGCGATGGCGTGGATGGTCGCCGCGATGTCCTCGGCCATGTCCATGGGCGCGGGAGGCGGGGGCCAGGCGCACGACATGCCCGGGATGGACATGCCGGCCCCGGGCGCGACCGCGACGATGACGCTCGACGGCACCGGTGACCGCTGGGGCGCCGGAGTGCTCGCCGTCGCCCTGCTGGCGCTCGCGCTGTGGTGGCTCGCGAAGGGGTTCGACACGGGCCGCCTCGCGCCCCGCACGACGAGCGGCGCGGGCGCGGACGGCGCGGGCCCGGACGGCGCGGGCCCGGACGGCGGGGTGCATGCCGCGTGGGACCTGGGCTGTCACGGGCTGATGGCGCTGGGCATGGCCGTGATGTTCGCCGTGATGACGTGATGACGTGATGACGTGATGACGTGATGACGTGACGGCGTGATGCCATGACGGCGTAGTCCTCGTAGCGCGGGGAGGAGGGCGTGATCCGCGTGATCCGCCGGGTCGCCCCCGGCCGTCGGAACCCCCGGGCCACCGTGGTGTTCCCGGGGCGCACGTGACAGGTGCCCGTTATGTGAGGCAGGTCACCCGATCATGGGGGAACTCGCGGCCCGGTCCGGCCGACCCCTGGACCGTACGACCCGCACTCTCGCCGGAGCCTGCCTCATGGATCACTCGGTGACGCCTTCCGCCGGACGGCGTGCCACCCCCGTGCCGTACGCGGCGCTCGGGGGCTTCCTGCTTCTGCTCGTCGCGCTCTTCTCCGTCTCGTACGGGGTGGGGCGCCTCGCCGGGCCTGTCGCCCCCGACATGCGCGGAGTGACCCGCCAGGACGACCCCCCGGCCCCGCACGACATGGGCGGGACGGACGGCACGGGCGGGACGGACGACATGGGCGGGATGGGCCACTGATGGGCCGGGATACCGCTCCGCACCCCCTCACCACGACCGATCTGATCGTCGGCGGCATGACGTGCGCGGCCTGCGTGCGCCGGGTCGAGAAGAAGCTCGGCGCCCTGGAGGGGGTAAGCGCCACCGTCAATCTCGCGACCGGAACGGCCCGCGTCGAGCACCCGGCGGGCCTCGGCACGGACGTGCTCGTCGCCGCCGTCGAACGGGGCGGGTACACCGCCCGTCTCCCCGAGCCGCCCGCGTCCGGCGGGGACCGGGAGGCCGGGGGCTCCGAGACCGGGGGCTCCGAGGCCGGGCCCCCGTCGCGGCTCCTGGTGACCGCGCTGCTCGCCGTCCCCGTCCTCGTTCTGTCGATGGTGCCTTCGCTCCAGTTCCGCAACTGGCAGTGGCTGTGCTTCGCGCTGGCCGCGCCCGTCGCCCTCTGGAGCGCGTGGCCCTTCCACGAGCGGGCCCGGCGCGGGCTGCGGCACGGCGCGGCGACCATGGACACGCTCGTCTCGCTCGGTGTCCTCGCCTCCTTCGGCTGGTCCGCGTACGCGCTCTTCCTCGGCGGGGCCGGCGTCCCCGGCATGCGGATGCCCTTCACCCTGCTGCCCACCGCGTCGGACGGCACGGCGCACGTCTACCTCGAAGCGGCGGTGGGCGTCCCGCTCTTCGTGCTCCTCGGCCGCCACCTGGAGGCCCGCGCCCGGCGCGGCACCTCGGCCGCCCTGCGCGCGCTCGCCGAACTCGGCGTGAAGGAGGTGACGGTGCGGGACGGGACCGTGGAACGCACCGTTCCGGCCGAACACCTCACGGTGGGCCGGGTCTTCCTCGTACGGCCCGGGGAACGGGTCGCGACGGACGGCGAGGTCGTGGAGGGCGCGTCCGCCGTGGACCTGTCCCTCGTGACGGGCGAGACGCGGCCCGTGGAGGTCACGGCCGGTTCCGCCGTCACGGGCGGCTCGGTCAACGCGGGCGGGCTGCTTCTCGTACGCGCGACCGCCGTCGGCGCCGACACCCGGCTCGCCCGCATCACGGCCCTCGTCACCGAGGCCCAGGCCGGGAAGGCCCGCGCCCAGCGGCTCGCCGACACCGTGGCCGGGGTCTTCGTGCCCGTCGTCCTCGCCCTCGCCGTCACCGTGCTGGGCTTCTGGCTCGGCGCGGGCGCGGACCCGCAGGCGGCCGTCACCGCCGGTGTCGCCGTCCTCGTCGTCGCCTGCCCCTGTGCGCTCGGGCTCGCGACCCCGACCGCGCTCATGGCGGCCACCGGCCGGGGCGCGCAGCTCGGCGTCCTCGTCAAAGGCCCGCAGGCCCTCGAAGCCCTCCGGCGGATCGACACCGTCGTCCTCGACAAGACGGGCACCCTCACCTCCGGGCACCTCACCGTCGCCGCCCTCACCGCGCGCGCGGACGGCCCCGGCGCACCGGAGGTGCTGCGGCTCGCGGCGACCGTCGAGACCGGCTCCGAGCACCCGCTCGGCCGGGCGCTCGTCCGCCACGCCGAGCGCACCCTTCCCGGGGGCGCGGTACGGCCCGGCGCGCTCGGCGGGTTCACCGCCACGCCCGGCAGCGGTGTGCGCGGACACGTGGACGGACGGCTCGTCGAGGTCGGCGCCCCCGGCGGCGAGCTGCCCGATGAACTGGACGCGGCGCTCGCCGCCGCCCTGGAAGCCGCCCACACCCCCGTCCTGGTACGGATCGACGGGCGCCCCGAGGCCGTCCTCGCACTCGGCGACGTCGTACGTCCCGGCAGCTACCACGCCGTCGACCGGCTCCGCCGCCTCGGCGTGCACCCCGTCCTCGCCACCGGGGACCGGGAGGAGCCCGCGCGGGCCGTCGCCGCCGCGCTCGGCATCGACGAGACGTACGCCCGCTGCACCCCCGAGCGCAAAGCCGAACTCGTCCGCACGCTGCGCGCGCGGGGGAAGCGGGTCGCGGTCGTCGGGGACGGCGTCAACGACGCGGCGGCACTCGCCGGGGCCGACCTCGGCATCGCGATGGGCACCGGCACCGATGTCGCCATCGGCGCCGCCGACGTCACCCTCGTCCGCGACGACATCGAAGCCCTCGCCGACGCCGTACGCCTCGCCCGCCGCACCCTCGCCACCATCCGCGGGAACCTGCTGTGGGCCTTCGGCTACAACGCCGTCACCCTCCCGCTCGCCATGGTGGGCCTGCTCAACCCGATGCTCGCCGCCGCCGCGATGTCCCTCAGCTCGGTCCTCGTCGTCCTCGGCAGCCTCCGCCTGCGCCGCTGGCAGCCCGTCGCGGCACCGGCCGCCGCGCGGCGCCGGCGCACCTCTCCCGGGGCGGCGTTCTGATGCCCGCCGTTCCCGCGCGCCTGCGCACGTCGGCCGCGGCCGTCGGAGTTCCCGTCCTGGCCTGCGGCCTCGCCCTCGCCGGTCTCGCCACCTGGGCGGTGAGCGGACGCGCCGGGAGCCCGCCGCGCGTGACCGTCACGGAGGCGTACGTCTTCCAGCCGCTCGGCCCGGCTCAGGAGACCGCCGCCTTCTTCACCCTCACCAACGACGGCGGCTCCGCGGACCGGCTCGTGGGCATCACCTCGCCCGGCACGGCCGCACCTCCCGCGCTGAGCGAACACCGCATGACGTCCTCCGCGGCCGCCTACCGGCAGCGGGTCGACTCCGCCGCCGTCCCCGCCGGGGACGGGCTCACGATGACCCCGTACGGGATCGACGTGACCGTCCGGCCGAAGGGAACGTGGCGGCCCGGCGACGAGGTCTCCTTCACGCTTCGTCTCAGGTACGGGAAGCCGCTGAAGGTCCGGGCGGTGGTGGTCCGCCCGGGTACGGGGACGGGCCGCCGCGCTCTCCCGTGACGGCGTGCCGCGCACCACCGGCCGTTCCCGCCGCATATGCCGGAACTCCGCTCCGGCAGGCAGGTTTCCGGCATTGGCGGCAAGCCGGACGCCCCGCCATGTCGCCCGGCGCCCCTCGATGGGAGGATGAGGCGCCATGGAAGCGGGACCGGTCGGACGCGCGGTGCGGGCGGCGATGTTCGCCGCCGTCTCCGTCGCGCTCGCCGCGACCGGGCACGTCCTCATGTCCGAGGCCCCGCTCCCCTTCTGGGTGCTTGCCGCCGGCTTCCTCGCGCTCGCGGTCCCCGGCTGGTGGTTCGCCGCCCGCGAGCGGGGCCCCTGGCTCGTCACGGGCCTCGCCGTCGCCGCCCAGGGCGTGCTGCACAACGCCTTCACCGCCGCCCAGTCCGCCCTCGGAACGGTCGGGGGTACGGCCGCACGGGCCGGTGCCGGAGCGACCGCGGCGCCGACGGACCCCATGGCGGGCATGGATCACATGGCGGGCATGAGCCACATGGCGGGCATGGACCACTCGGCCGCGAGCGGCGCGGTGGCCGGCCCGGACGGCATGACCGGCATGACCGGCATGGACCACGCCTCCGCCATGACCCACGCGGGCTCGATGGCGCACATGGGCCACGACATGGCCGGGATGTCCTCGGCGGGAATGCTCGCCGCGCACGTCCTCGCCGCCCTCGTCTGCGGCATGTGGCTGGCCCGCGGCGAACGTGCCGCCTTCCAGGTCCTGCGCGCGGTCGCGGGCCTGCTGCTCACCGCGCTGCACCCTCTCCTCACCGCACCGCTGCCGGCCCCGCGCCGCCGCCTGCGCCCCCACCGGGGCCTGAGCGACCGGCTGCCGCTCGGCCTGCGGTGCGCCCGCACCCGGGACCGGCGCGGACCGCCCGGGGTGCTCGCCGCGTCCTGAGGACGCGGCAGGCATTCCGGAGGACGTACGCACTCCGGCGCGCGACCGGTCGCCGACCGGCCCGCCGCCGTACCCGCACGCAGCGGGAGTCCTCCGGCACACCCGGCCCCGAAGGGCCCGGGTGCCCCATTCACCGGAGCCCCGGCCCCGTCCCGTACCCCGTCACGCACACCGTGGCCGCGGCGCGCGCCCGCGCGCCGTCACCGGACGCCCGGGCACCGGACCGATCCGTGAAGGACACATCTGGCGATGAACACCACGCCGCCCGCCCCGCGCGGGTCACAGTGCGCCTCCGTCCCGCGCGACAGGACCGAGACGGACGCCGCCGCGACCGGCTGGGCGCTCGCCGCCCGCGCCGGGGACCGCGAGGCCGCCGACGCCTTCGTACGGGCCCTGCACCGCGACGTCGTGCGCTACGTGGCCCACCTGTCCGCCGACCCGCAGGCCGCCGAGGACCTCGCGCAGGACACGTTCCTGCGCGCGCTGCGCACCCTGCACCGCTTCGAGGGCCGCTCGTCGGCCCGCACCTGGCTCCTCACCATCGCGCGCCGCGCCGTCGTCGACGACTTCCGCAGGACCGCCGCACGGCCCCTGCTCGCCGACACCGACGACTGGCGCGCGACCGTCGAGCGCGCCCAGCCGACGGGGCTGCCCGGCTTCGAGGAGGGGGTGGCGCTCCAGGAACTCCTGGCCGCGCTCCCGTACGACCGCCGCCAGGCGTTCGTCCTCACCCAGTTGCTCGGGCTCTCCTACGCGGAGGCCGCCCGCGCGGCGGACTGCCCGGTCGGCACGGTCCGCTCCCGGGTGGCCCGCGCGCGCACCGCACTGACCGCACAACTGGAAAGCGGCGAGGCGGAGGCCCTGGCCCCGGCCGCGTAGAACCCCACCGCCGGGGCCGCCCCCACACCGGGCGGCGGCCCCGGCGAAAGGTACCCCCGACGCCCTCGACCACACCGCCCTGCGGCGAGCGAGGGCTGTCGCGCGGAGGAACGGACCGGTCTCCCGTTCACAGGAGTGGGGGCCGCGGACCGGGCCGCTCGCTCCGGTCCCGTTCAACGCGGTCCCGTTCAGCGCGGTTCCGTTCAGCGCGGTTCCGTTCCGTTCCGGGGCCGTTCTAGGATCGCGGGCATGGCGCTGTCCGTGAGTGAGGTGGACCGGTTCGAGGCCGCCAGGCCCCGGCTGGAGGCCATTGCCTACCGGCTGCTCGGCTCCGCGAGCGAGGCGGAGGATGCCGTGCAGGAGACGTTCCTGCGCTGGCAGGCGGCCGATGTCGGGCGGATCGAGGTGCCCGAGGCCTGGCTGACGAAGGTCCTCACCAACTGGTGTCTCAACCTGCTCTCTTCGGCCCGTGCCCGGCGCGAGACGTACGTGGGGCGGTGGCTCCCCGAACCGCTGCTCGCCGGGGACCCGATGCTCGGCCCCGCCGACACCGCCGAGCAGCGCGAGTCGGTGTCGTACGCCGTCCTCGTCCTGCTGGAGCGCCTGTCGCCCAAGGAGCGCGCGGTGTACGTGCTGCGGGAGGCGTTCGACTACCCGCACCGGGAGATCGCCAGGATCCTGGACATCACCGAGGCCGCGGGCCAGCAGATCTACCACCGGGCCAAGAAGCACATCGCCGACGGCAACACCCGTACCGAGGTCGGCGAGGCCACCGCCCTGCGCATCGTCGAGGAGTTCCTGGCCGCGGCGACCAGCGGTCGCACCGAACCCCTCGTCCGCCTGCTCACCCAGGAGGCCGTCGCGGTCGGCGACGGCGGCGGCAAGGTCCCGGCCCGCGCGAAGGCATTCGAGGGCGCGCGCGCCGTCGCCACGTTCCTGCGCGGCCTGTTCAAGCCCGGCAAGGCCAAGCGGGCCCTCATCGGCGGCATTCCCGAGGTCTACGCCTCGACCGCCAACGGCGGGCCCGCCGTCGTCGTGGTCGTCGAGGGCCGGGTCGCCGGGATCGCCTGTCTGGAGGTCGGCCCGGAGGGCATCGTGGCGGTACGCAGCCAGGTCAACCCCGACAAGCTCGTCCGCGCGACCGGGCGTTGGGCCGCCACGGACCACGGGGAAGGACCGCTCCACACCCTCTGACGTGATGTGACGCAGCTCGCATCCCGGTCCTGTCAGGAAACCGGCGGCTGTCCGGTTCAAGGGGCGACACCACGCCGGACAACGGCGTACCCGCCCAGACAGGAGCACGGACATGCAGCACCGCATCGTCGTCCTCGGAGCCGGCTACACCGGTGCCATCGCCGCCGGCCGTCTCGCCAGGCGGCTGCACCCCGAGGACGTCACCATCACCCTCGTCAACCCCGAGCCCGACTTCGTCGAGCGGGTCCGGCTGCACCAGCTCGCGGCCGGCCAGGACCTCAGGCACCGGCCGTTCAGCGGGATGTTCGCGGGCACGGGAGTGGAACTGAAGCTCGCGAAGGTCACCGCCGTGCACGTGGAGCGCAGGACGGTGGCGCTCGCCGCCCCGGACGGCGCCGGACAGGAGGAGCTGGGCTACGACACTCTGGTCTACGCGCTGGGCAGCGGCTGGGACGACGGGGGCGTCCCCGGCGCCGCGGAGCACGCCCACGAGATCTCCGGCCGCCCCGGCGCGCTCCGCCTCCGCGACCGCCTGGCCACCCTGGCCCCCGGCCGGTCCGTGGTCGTGGTGGGCGCCGGTCTGACCGGGCTGGAGGCGGCGACCGAGATCGCCGAGGCCCGCCCGGACCTCGACGTCGTCCTGACCGCCCGCGGCGCCCTCGGCGACCGGCTCTCGGCGAAGGGCCGCGCCCACCTGCGGAAGGTGGTGGACGGGCTCGGCATCACGGTCCATGAGCGCACCCCGGTCGACGCCGTGGAGGCGGACCGGGTCGTGACCGCCGATGGACGGTCCCTCCCCGCCGATGTCACCGTCTGGACCACCGGATTCGCCGTCCACCCGATCGCCCGCGCCACCGCCCTGGAGGTCACCGACCGCGGTCGGATCGTGGTCGACGGCACGATGCGCTCGGTCTCCCACCCGGAGGTGTACGCCGTGGGCGACGCGGCGATGGCGGTCGGCCCCGGCGGCGAGCCCCTGCGCATGTCCTGCGCCTCGGGCGTCCCCATGGCCTGGCAGGCCGCCGACGCCATCGCCGCCCGGCTGGCCGGCGTCAAGGTCCCCCGGGTCCCCATCCGCTACTTCCAGCAGTGCGTCTCCCTCGGCCGCAAGGAGGGCCTGATCCAGTTCGTCACCGCCGACGACCGGGCGGTCGACCGCGCCATGACGGGCCGCGTCGCCGCCCGTTACAAGGAGCTGATCTGCCGGGGCGCGGCCTGGGGCGTCGGCAGGCCGACCCTGGGCATGCCGACCCGGCGCCGCCGGGTCGTACGGCAGGAGAGCCGGGGCCCGGCGCGAACGGAGGCGACTGCCTGACTCCCTCCCCCGACTGCCTGACTCCCTCGCCCCGACGGCCGGGGTACTCCCTTCCCTGACGGCCGGGGCAGTGCCCCGCCCGTCAGGCGAAGGCGGTTCGCAGCGCGGACCAGGCGATCTTGGGGTCGGCCAGGCCGTGGTAGATCGGCGGGATCTCCTCGTCGACGCCGAAGTGGTGGTAGACGGCGATCATGGCGGCCCGGACCGAGTACTCGACGGTGAAGACGACGTCCTCGGGGATCTCGACGAACTGGCCGAGGAAGGCGAAGTTCTCCGCGCCGTCCGGGACGACGCGGGGCCGGTCGGCCACGACACGGCGCTGGAACTGGGCGTCGATGTAGGGCATCTGGACGGTGGTGACCTGGGTGGTGGCACGCACCTCGTCGGCGATGTCGTCGAAGCCGAGGTGGCCGAGGAGTTCGTCGAGGATCTCGGCGCCGGTGCAGTCGTCCATCTTCTTCGGCACGTGGTCGCCGGGGACGTCGCCGAACAGCGCGTATCCCCACAGGGTGTACGTGTTCTCCGCCTGTTCCCGGAAGTGCGGCTGGGCGGGCACGACGACCGACAGCAGCCAGCGCGAGTCCTTCCAGGTCATCAGGGCGCCCTCGCCGGGCACGTTCCCGGTGTACTCCTGGATGCGGTCCAGGAGGGTGCGGCCGGTCGTGGTGAGGGTGAAGGACTCCCACTTCGTCTCGTCGATGTTGCCGCAGAAGGCCGTCGGGCGGCCGAAGTCCGGCGCCTTCTTGGCGATCGACTCCCACAGCCGCCAGGACCCGTCCCGCTTGTCGCGGATCAGCTCGGGGACGGTGGTGCGGTCGCCGTAGGTGGCGTCGGCGGTCATGGAGCCGATGGTCAGGAACGCGTAGTCGTCCTCGCCGAGCTCGATCGTCCCGGCCCCGGCGCCGTCGCGTTCCAGGTGCAGCCGGGAGATCCGGCGCGCGTCGGAGTCGGAGAACTCCGCGTCGGCGACGGTCACACCGAAGTCGATGTGAACGCCCTGCGCGGTGATCCACTCCTGGATCGGGCGGATGACGGAGTCGTACTGGTTGTACTTGCTGCGCCGCACCCCGGACAGGGTGTGGATACGGTCGAACTCCTGGACGAAGGCGAGGAAGTACCGCTTCAGTTCGATCGCCGAATGCCAGGTCTGGAAGGCGAAGGTCGTGCGCCACATGCACCAGAAATTGGTGGTGAAGAAGTGCGGCTGGAAGAAGTCGTCGATACGGCGCGCGCCGATGACCCGTTCGGGTAGCGCGAGCAGCCGGGTCATGTCGGCGCGGTCGCGGATGTCCAGGCCGAGCCGGGAGGCGTCGGCGATGGTGCGGTCGGCGTTGATGATCCGCGCCTTGGCGTTCGTGGGGTGCTCGATGTTGAAGGCGAGCATCTCCTGGCGCACCGAGATCGCCGGGTCGTCCAGGGTCGGGATCGTCTCCAGGAGGTTCCAGAGGCACACGTAGTGCTCCTCCTCGAACATCCGGCCGCCCCGGGTGACGTACCCGCCCTCGGGCGTGGGCGCGGGCGCTCCGTCCATCGAACCGCCGGCGATCGGCAACTGCTCCAGGATGTGCACGTTCTCCCCCGGGACACCCGCGTCCCGTACGAGGAAGGCCGCCGCGGCGAGCGAGGCGATACCGCCGCCGACCAGGTAGATCGTGGAGTTCTTCGATGCCGGCACGGTCGGACCTCCGGTACGTCGTGGTGCGGAGCGAGTACGGGGCTGGGCTCGATACAGGTACGGGGTGCGGCGGGGCCGGTCAGCGGTTCCGCCGCCCTGGACGCGTGCTCACGAGCCTGCCCCAGATGCGCTTCCGCCGCGATCGGAGACGGACCCGCGCGCGCATTCGCGGCGCGGCTGAACACGTACCGGGTCCCGTCCCCCGTCACACGCCGCCCCCGGCGCCGTCCTGGGTGGGCGGCGCCGGAGGGGTGTACTGCTCTGCCGTGGATCAGTGGCCGACGGCCGTCCTCGGCTTGTTCTTGTGGCATCCTCCGCACGGCTTGTTCTTCTCGGTGACCGTGATGCTGGCCTGGGCCCGGTTGCTGGCGACCTGCTCGCCGCCGGAGTCCGTGGCGGTCGCGCGGGCCACGTTGGTGATCACGCACTTCTTGCCGTCGTCGTCACCGCCTCCCCCGTCGCCGCCGTAGCCCTTGCTGCCGCCCTTCTCGCAGTTGTCCAGGCTGCTGCTGGTGACGGTGTACGTGCCGCGGCAGGTGGTCGAGGCGCCGGGGGCGAGCGTGGTCGCCTCGCAGGTGACGCCCTGGATCCGGTCGTCGCCCACCCGTACGCCGGTCAGGACCTCGCTGCCGGTGTTGGTGACGGTGTACGTGTAGTCGACCTTCGATCCGACCTTGAACGGGCCCTTCGAGGCCACCCGCTTCTCCAGGCTCATGGAGGACTCCCCGAGGGGGACGGTGACCTCGGCCTGTGCGGGCTCGCTGACGATCTCCCGGCCCTGCGGATCGGTGCCACCGGCCTGGGCCACGTTGACGATGGTGCAGCTCGCGGTCCCGCCGGTCTCCCGGCAGTCGTCGATGTCCGCCTGGGTGATCGTGTAGGTGGCGTGGCAGGTGGTGGACGCACCGGCGGCGAGCGTGGTCGCCGCACAGGTGACGTCGGTGGCGTGGTCGTCCAGCACCCGTACGTCGGTCAGTGTGGTGCCGCCGGTGTTGGTGACGGTGTACGCGTAGTCGACCCGCGATCCGACCTGGTACGGGCCGCTCGACGTGACCCGCTTCACCAGGGTCACGTGGGGCGTCCCGACGGGCAGGGTCAGCTCGGTCTCCGGAGAGGTGACCGTCTCGCCGTCCGTCGTGCCCGTCGCCGTGGCGGTGTTGGTGACCGAACCGGCCGTGCCGTCCGCCGCGGTGATCGTGTAGGTGCCGGTGCAAGTGGTGCTGTCACCGGCCTCTCCGGCGGGGGCCAGGGTGGTCGACAGGCAGGTGATGCCCGTGACGTGGTCGTCGTGGACCGCCACGGAGTTCAGCTGCGTCCCGCCGGTGTTGCGGACGGTGTAGCGGTAGGTGACCGTCTGCCCGACCGCGTAGGGGCCCGCCGTCACCACGTTCTTCTCGATCCCGATGGACGGGGGACGCCGGATCGGAACGGTCTCCGACGACGGCGGCGAGGTGACCGTGTCACCGTCCGATCTGCCGGTCGCGACAGCGGTGTTGTCGATGGAACCGGCGGCCGCGTCGGCGGCGGTCACGGTGTAGGTGGCGGTGCAGGTGACGGTCTGCCCGACCGCGAGGGTCGTGGTGGGGCAGCTCACCGGGCCGACCTTCGGGTCGGTGACGACGAGATCGGTGATGTTCGTCGTGCCCGAGTTGGTCACCACGAAGTCGTACGGGACCTGGGAGCCGGGGGCCAGATCACCGGGCAGCGGCTTCCTCGCCTGCTTCACCAGGTTCAGCTCGGGGAGCGGTTCGGCACTGTGGACGACCACGTTGCGGATGAGGTGGACGTCGGTGTTCGCGCCGGTCGAGGAGGCGAAGCCGAACTTGTAGGTCGAGGGGACGGGCTGCGGCGCGGGCGTGGAGAGGACCTGGTGCGAGCCGGTGCCGTCGTTGAAGTCGACGGAGACCGTGAGCACCGGGGCGGCGCCCGCGGAGATGTGCACGTTCACCCGGCGCCGGTCCACTTCGAGGATCTGCGCCGCCTCCTGCGGGGTGACGCCCGGCGGCATGGTGGTCGTCGGGCCCTGGAGCTCGCCCGGGAGGGTGGAGGGCCACGGCCCCGTGGTGGAGAAGTTGTTGGTCGTGGCGGTCATGAAGCAGTAGCCGGTCACGCCGTCGCCCGGACCACGCACGGTGATCACGTTGGGGGCGGGCGGCGGCCAGGACTCCATGCTCGGCGAGCGGTCGGTGCAGCCGTTGCCGCGCGACTCCCCGTCGCCGAAGAAGTTGCCGTACACGTCGAGGCCCACGCCGACGTAGCCGTGGTCGACGCCCGGCTGCATGGGAACCCCCGGATTGTCGCCCTCGCGGATCTGGGCGTAACCGAGGCTGCCGCCGAAGGCTCCCGGATGGGTCAGCGAGGCGGCGCCGTCGACGAGGAAGAAGGAGATGCCGTCGGCGGGACGCGCCGGGGTCGTGCTGCCGTACTGGTACTGGTCGAAGGTGACGTCCAGCCCCTGTCCCGCCGGGAGGGCGTGGTTGTACAGGACGGCCGCGCTCTGGAACTGGCTCGCGTCCGTCAGCCGCAGGAAGCCGTCCGGATCGGCGTTGTTGGGCGGTACGGGCCCCAGCGCGTTCGGGCCGCAGCTGCCGAGGGCGTGGCTGCCGCTGGGCGGCGCGGCCCCGGTGGGCGCGCCGGTCAGGCAGGAGGGCCCGACTCCGGTGAAGTCCGGGGCGGTGGCGTGGGTGAAGGTCTCGTCGACCAGGGGGGAGCCGACGGCCCGGGGCTGGGAGACGCTGTCGGCACTGGCGTCGGTGGCGAGTGCCAGAGGTGTTCCCGCGCTTACCAGGAGAGCCAGGACCGCGGTGACGAGTCGCGAGGCGCGTCCGGACGACGCTCGGCGGCCGGGCAGGGAAGGGGGGCGTTTTCTCCACATGATCGGAATGAGTATCAAAACGACCGGAAAACGCCGGGATGAGCTCCCGTCACCTCCCCCCAATGGCCGCCCGGCTCCACCCGCCTGCCCCAGCCGTCACGACCTTTCGTGACGGCCGTTCGCCGAGGATGCCGCGGGCCACGAAGTGCGCCTGCCCGGTCCTGGCGACGGCCTTCGGGTCGTCAGGTTCCGGAAACGTCGGTGATCCTTCACGGATGCACGGGTGGCACGGGTGAGCGATCCGTGCTTCCTGCGGCTCCCGCCCGGTGTGCCGGCGTACTCGTCCAGGGCGGTCGTTCAGGTCCGCCGGTCGCTCTCCGGCCCTCCCCCGTCCGAGGCGTCGGAGGCATCGGAGGTGTCGGAGGCATCGGACGTGGGTGCCGGGGCCCGGCCGGTCGCGCCGGGAGCGGATGCCGTGGAGACGCGCAGGCACCCGTCCGTGCCGAACATCTCGACCAGCTGAGACAGATGGGCTCGCGCCACGCTCCGGCCGGGGAACTCTCCGATGGTCATCCACGCCCCTCCAGTTCCGCCCAGACGACCTTCCCCCAGCACCGCTGGTCCGTTCCCCAGTCGGCCGCCAGCGCCGCCACCAGGAACAGGCCGCGCCCTTCCTCGTCACCGCCGCCCGCCTCGCGTTCCACGGGCAGCGCCCGCGAGAAGTCCGCGACGGCCACACGCACCGTGCCCGTGGCGATCCGCTCCACCACCACGCGGATGGACTCCCGCCGGGCGTGCCGCACGGCGTTTCCCACCAGCTCGGAAACAACCAGGGCGCCGTCGTCGCCCAACCCCTCCAAACCCCACACGGCGCACGCCTCGCGCACCAGGCGCCGGGCCGAGGCCGCACTCTCCGGCACGCGCGGCAGGGTCTCGCTGTAGCCGGGGTGCCCGGTGGGCCGGGATGTCGTGGTCGCGGTCATCAGGATCCCTCTTCGTTGAGCTGGAGATGCGGCCCGCCTCCGGCGAAAGCTGGAACGGGCCGCCCCAACAGGCCGTCGTACTGTCCCTTGCGGCGGCAGCCTGTACTCAGTCAACGACGCACCGTGACACATCGTCAGGAAAAGTCGCGCGACCGCGCACTACCGCCAACCGGAAATTTCGCCGCTTCCCAGGCGCCGAGATCGCGCTTCCTCGCTACCTTTTAGAGGTGGAGGCGAACAGGTGCCTGACGGAGGCGCTCGGCCAATCCGGGTTCACCCAGGCCGAGTTGGCAGAGGCGGTGAACGACTACCTCCGGTCCCTCGGCCGGGACGGCACGGTGAGCGACCGCACAGTGCGCCACTGGCTGACCGGAAAGACCCGCTGGCCCCACCCTCGGCAGCGCGACGCCCTGGAGGCAGTGCTGGGCCGAAGCGTCGGGGAGCTCGGATTCCGGCCCCCGGCGGACCGACGAAGCCCTGCCAGGACGGAGGACCCTGTGCATCGCAGAAACTTCCTGACCGCCGTCACCGGCACGACTGCCGCCGTCGTGCCCCTGGTCGCCGCCCGGCCTTACGCGGTCGGCACCGCCGACGTGATCCGGCTGCGCAGCGGCCTGGACGCCCTGACGGCCCTGGATGCCTCCAAAGGCGGGCACGAGGCCCTGGAGCGGGCCGCGCTCGCCGGTGCCTCCGAGGCACTGGGCCTCCAGAAGCGGGCCGCCTCGCAGCGAATCCGGCAGCGCCTCTTCGGTGTGGCCGCGAACTACACCGCGTCGGCCGCCCGGTCGGCCATGGACGCCTGGGAGAGCGACCGCGCGCACGGGCACCTGAACAGGGCGCTGTACCTGGCGGGCATGGCGAAGGACCCGGTGGCCGAGCTCCAGGTGTGGAACCTGCACGCCATGCTCGCGCTGCACCGCGGGGAGTTCTCGCAGGCCGTGCACGCGGGTCAGGCTGCGCAGGCGACCGCCGTCACGCGCCGGGACCCGCTGTTCGCCTCCCTCGCCCACGCCCGTACGGCCATCGGGCGTTCCAGCATCGGCGACCGTCAGGACGCCCTGCGGTCCCTGGGGCACGCGGAAGAGGCGTTGGCGAAGGCGGGCACGGACGAGTCCCGGCCGTCCTGGCTCGCCTTCTACGGACCCGCCGAGCTGCTGGCCCTCGCCTCCGTCGTACGGGACAGGACCGGGGACAGCGCGGGTGCGGAAGCGGCTTCGCACCGCGCCCTGTCAGCCATCCCGCGGCACTTCCGCCGCAACCGGGCCCTGGCCACCCTCCAGCTCGCCACGGCGCAGCTCCACCAGCGCGATGCGGACCAGGCCTGTGCCTCGACCGCGAAAGTGTTCGCACTGATGCGCGGCAACGCCCTGCCCGGCCGGATGCGCTCCTACCTCGGAGATTTCCACCGTGACCTGATCACTCTCGCGCCGGGCTCCGGCCTCGTACGGGAGTGGGAGGACCGCTACCGATCAGAATGGAGCCAGGCCCGATGACCCCAGCCCTGGAGCTGCGCCACTACGGCCACGCCAACTTGCCGGAGATCCGGCAGACGTTGATCGACGTTCACGCGGACGTGCATGCCGACCGGATGGCCGACGACGCGTTCCTGCGGAAGTTCCCCTGGTTCGTGGACCACTGGGGCGGGAGCCCCGGCTTCTCGTGCGTGATCGCCTACGACCGGGGCGAGCCCGCGGGCTTCTCGTACGGCGCACCGGGCACCAGGGGCCGCGAGTGGTGGCGGGAGCACCTGGACCCGGCACCGGCGAAATCGCGCACCTTCCACTTCTCCGAGCTGATGGTGCGTGAGCAGTGGCGCAGGACGGGGACTTCGGAGCGGCTGCACCGCGCGCTGATGGACACCCGCGACGAAGCCCTGGCCACACTGCTGGTGGATGTGACACACCCGAAGGTCCAGGCCCTGTACGAGTCCTGGGGGTACCGGAAGGTCGGGGAGGACCAGCCGTTCCCCGACTCACCGGTGTTCGCCGTCATGCTCGTGGACCTGCCGCTGCCCTGAGCCGCGCCCCCGCTGTCGTGGGCACCATCGCGGGTGAGAACGATCGGCGTTCAGTGGCGAGAGAGGGGTGACGGTGGTGGTGCAGCAGTGGCCGGAGGGTCCGCGCGCCGATCCCGATGCGGCGCGGGAGCGCTACGACGCGGAGATACGGGCGTCGCGCGGCGCGCTGCGGGACCTGTTCAGGGTGGAACTGCCCGTCGCGCATGTGGGATTGGCGCTTGTGCTCGTCGTGAGCGCGGTCGTGGGCGTGGCCCTGTCGCCGAAGGCGGGGGCGATCATCGCCGGGGCCTTTGCCGGGCTGTTCGTCGTGGCCCTGGTCGTGGCACGCCTGGCGGGCAGGCGGGGGTGGTCCGCGGTGCGTACGGCGTACAAGTTCGCCTTCGGGTGGGCGAATTGGGTCACGCCCTGAACGGGCGGTCCGGGCTCGAACCGGTGTTGGGCGATTGTGGCGCAAGCGGACGTTTTCATGCGGTACGGTGATCGCGTCATCACGCTCCGTACGCCTACGTGCACACGGAGCGGCCCCCGGGGGTGTTACAGCACCGATCCGAGGGCCTTCAACCGCGAGTGGAAACTAGGAGTCCACTGGGATGCTTTTGCATGCTATCTCGCCGCCCCGGCGCTTCACGAAGGCCTCGCACGATGTCGTGCGGCATCCGCGTCTGAGCAGCGACGCGAAGATCCTCCTCCTGTACGTACAGGGGCTCCCCGAACAGAATGCCGACAAGGCGCTCAGCGAGCACGCCAAGAAGATCGGGATCACCGGGCGGGCGTATCAGCGGGCCAAGGGGCTGCTGGTCATGTTCGGGTTCGTGCACGAGTGGAAGCGGCAGAACGACCGCGGCTTCTGGGTGACCGACCAGCTCTTCGCGAACGTACCCCTGACCACCGAACAGGCCGCCGCCGTACGGGACGAGCGGGTGGGCCGCGCCTCACCGGCCCCCGCGGCCCGGACCACCGATCCGGGTACGCAGTCTCCGACGGTCGGACCGCCGGGGGATCGGGTGGTCGGTGACTACAAACCCGCAGACGAAGAACCTGGGGAGAACTACCCCCACCCTCCCCCCGAAGACGGCGCGGACGACGCGAGCGACGCGGACGACGAAGGCGGCAGGCGCGACGGGGCGGACGGGACGGACGGGAGCGATCCGAGCACCAGCAGCCCCGAATTCGCCGAGGGGGAAGCGGTGTTGCTCTCCCTGCGGCATGCGCATCCGCAACTGCATCTCGGGGTGCGGGAGGCCCGTGGCCTGGCCGAAGCCGCCGCCGAGTGGATTCGGCGCGGGGTGAGCGGCGCCGATCTGCGGCGGGTGCTGACCCGCGAGCTGCCCCGGGACGGCGTACGGTCCGCCGTCGGGTTCCTGCGGCACCGGCTCGTCCAGAAACTCCCGGCCCCGCCCGTCCCCCCGCCCCCGCCCGTCGCACCGCCGCCGGTGAGGGAGCTGGTCGTCTGCGCGGGTTCGGACGAGGACGACGAGCACATGTTCCGGCCGCTCTTCGACGAGGCCATGTGCGGGCCGTGCACACGTGCGGCGAACGCCGCCTACGCGGCACGGCGGCGCGAGGAGGCCAGGAACGAGCCCCCACCACTGTCATGGCGGGAGCGGGTCGACGCGGAGAACGGCCGCGCCCCGGACGCGGGCGCGGACTGTCCCGAATACGGTCCGCCAAGGGCTGGTCAGGAAGCGAGTACGGCACATCCGTCCTTGGTCTGACCTCATACCGGGGTGATAGCCGTGCGACTCGCCCTCGATGGCTGCGAGGGCGGGTCCACGGATCAGCGGGTGATCAGCTCACGGACTGCGTCGCTGACCGGGGGCAGGTCGGTGGGACGGGCCCACTGGTGGGCATCGTGCTCGGTGAGGACGACGGGCTCGGTGTTCTTCACGGTGACAGCGAAGTTGAACTGGCGGGTGATGCCGCCTCGGCTGTTGGCATAGTCGAAGTGGCCGATGTAGCCGTTGACCGTGTCGATGATCAGCCCGGTCTCCTCGGTGGTCTCCCTGTGAAGGGCCTCCAGGATGGTCTCGCCGTCCTCGACCTTGCCGGAGGGAACCTCCCACAGGCCACCCATGTAGTCGTCCGGCCTTCGTCTCACGAGCAGGACGCGGTTGGCGTCGGTGACGACGGCAGCGGCCACGAATCCGGTAATGCCGTCTGCTTGGGCGTTGCTGACCAGGCCGGTCAGCAAGTCGGGCGAGGCAGCGGTCATGCCAGCAGCTCCTTGTGGTGGTCACTCACCTTGCTGGCCGCGCGCACGTACTGCCTGGCCAGCGCGAGATCCTGCTCACGATGCCAGACCGGGAGCTTAATCGTGTGCCGGTACGTGTGCTCGGCCACCGGGAAGGAGCCGGGCAGCCGCTGGCGGTGGTGCTGCGGGTGGCCGGGGAACAGCTGGTCCGGGTGCTGGTAGAGCGGAAGCGCGTACAGCGGACCGGTGGAGCCCGGCCGGTCGAACTCGGTCGCCCCCTCGGCCAGCAGAGCCTGGTGAAACCGCTCGATCGGCAGACCACCGAGATCATCGGGCCGATAAGTGAGCGTCAACCCATACCAGGAGTGGACCACCCCTTCGGGGAGCGGCGTGATCTCCAGTCCGGGGATCCGGGAGAGATTCTCGGTGAGATGGCGCGCGATTTCGGCGCGGCCCGCGAGGTAACTGTCCAGGCGGGAGAGCTGGTCGCAGGCAAGGGCCGCTGCGAGCGGGTGGATGCGGAGCTTGAGTCCGGATCCGGTGACCGCGAAGCGCGCGAGCGGATGGCCGTTCGGGATCTCGGACCGACACCGCTTGTTGTAGTGGGCGAACGTCAGCACCCTGTAATACAGATCGTCGTCGTTAGTGAGGACAAAGCCGCCCTCACCGCCGGACAGCGGCTTGGGACCGTTGAGGGAGAAGGCGGAGGCCAGGCCGAATGTTCCGGCCTTCTTGCCTTCGATACCGGCGCCGTGGGCGTGCGAGCCGTCCTCCAGCAGCACTAGCCCGTGAGCATCGGCGATTGCCACCAGCCGGGCCATGTCAGCCGGACGTCCCCACAGGTGAGTGACCATCACGGCCCGGGTGCGCGGGGTAATCAGCTCCTCCACCCTCGCGGGGTCGATATTGCCGTCCGGGCCGATCTCACACAGCACCGGTACCGCGCGCAGGTGAAACAGCGGAGAGGCGGTGGCGTGGAATGTCCAGGCGGGCACGATCACCTCGTCCCCGGCCTCGATACGCACGGCTGCGTAGGCGGCATGCAGGGCGGCGGTGCCGGAATTCGTAGTGATCGCGTGCCGGACACCGAAGTATTCCTTCAGACCGTCCTCCAACTCGGCAATGACACCCGAGCGACCGGGGATGGAGACGGCGGTGTCCAGTTGAGCAGCGACCCTGGTACGGGTGGTGCCGTCGATCGGCGGCCAGGTGAAGTGCGGGGCTGCGGCGCTCACAGCGGGACGGCCGCCGAGCAGGGCGAGCGTGGTCACAGCAGCTCCTTGGGGTCGACGTACCGCCCGGCCGCCTTGGACTCGTAGCAGGAGGCGATGAAGGCGGCGTGGGCAAGGTGCTGGTCGGGTCCGGAGGCATTGGGGCGCTCGCCGTCCAGAACCCGGCAGAAGTGGTCGATCTGCGCGGTCGCGGCGCTCGTCGGGGCGTGCGGGCGGGTCAACTCCTCCACCACGGTGCCAGTCAGGTCAAGCCGCTGTACCTGGCCTTTGGCCAGGAGTACCGAGCCACGTGTGCCGACGACGTGCAGCTTCTCGGTCTTCGGAGCCGCCCAGCGCGACAGCAGCACCGAACCGTACAGGCCGTGCTCGTAGCCCAACTGGATGATGGCGGTGTCCTCCGCGTCGTAGCACGCGCCGGGCACAGCGGTGGCGGAGAACTCGGCAAGGATCCGGCTGGGCAGGCCGAAGTACCACAGCAACAAGTCGATCAGGTGGTAGCCCATATCGATGATGCAGCCTCCACCGGCCTGCCTGACGTCACCGCGCCAGCCGGCTCCGGGGGCGTCGGTGTGGAAGGTGTACTGGCCGTCGATCAGGAACGGAGTGCCGATCTGGTCGAGCAGGCCGGGCATGCTGGTGTAGATCGGGTTGAACCGGCGCTGGAGGGTGACCATCAGCACGATCTGTCCGGCCTGGCAGACTCGGGCGAGCTCGCGGGCCTCGGCGAGCGAAGTGGCGAATGGCTTCTCCTTCAGCACATGCACGCTCCGCTTCGCGCACTCCTCAACCACCGCCCGGCCCGCGTGGTGCGGGACGGCAACGATGACGAAATCCGGCTCCACCGCATCCAGCAGGTCGCCGGGGCGGGCGAAAGCGGGCACCTGATACTGGTCCCGGCGCTCACGCAGGATGATGGGATTGCTGTCACAGACGGCGACAAGCTCGGCCCGACCAGAGCCGAGCAGGCCGGGCAAGTGATCTCCGAGGGCTTGGTGGCCGAGGCCAATGATCGCGGCGCGTCGCTTCATGGGCAGACTCCTTCCGCTTCACGAAGGAAGTTCGTCGGAATGCGTCGAGTACAGCCCAACTCGCCCTCGGTAGAAAGATTTTGTCGGTAGTCCCGGGGTTGTCCCGCCCTCGCTGACGGTAGGCTCGCGGTCACTGTCGATGATGGGATTGATCCCGTGGACGACCCGATCCGACACCCTCTCGCCTACGCGCGTGGCCAACGTGGTTGGTCCCAGGGCGACCTCGTCGCATCCCTCGACCGGGTGGCGCGTCGCCACGGGCTCCGCTCCGGCGCCGACAAGACGGCCGTCAGCCGGTGGGAGAACTGGCGCAAGACGCCGAACCTCGAATCCCAGCTGCTGATCGCCGAAGCCTTCGACGTGCCGGTGACGGACGTGGAGGCGTACGGCTGGCCCTACTGGCTGCCCGGGCGCGACAGTCCGCTGCCTCTGGGGTCCGCGTACACCGTCCGAGCACTCCACGACGCACAGAGAGCCTCCATGGACCGCCGCAACTTCATGGCCTACAGCGCCATCTCACTGGCCGGCCTGGCTTCCCAATGGGCCGCGATCGAACCCGACCGCCTCACCTCGGCGCTCAGTGGCAAACGGGTGGACCCCGAACTCGTGGACTGGCTGGAGGACACCAGCGCGAAGCTGACAGCTCTGCCCACCGAACAGCGTCAGCACACCATTCGCCTGCTGGACGCCCACCTCTCCACCGTCACCGAGCTGATCGAGGAAGGCCGCTACAGCGAGACCACGGGCAGCCGTCTTCACCTGCTCGCGGCCTCCCTCGCCACCACCTGCGGCTGGTACCGCTTCGACCACGGCCGGCACTGGGCAGCCGGGAAGTTCTGGGGCGCTGCCCTGCAGTCCGCCCACGCCGCCGGCGACCGCGACCACGGCGCCGGAGTCCTGTCCGACTTCGCCTACCAGTCCAACTGGCTCGGCAAGCCGAGGATCTCCGTCGACCAGCTCGGACACGCCCTCTCCGGCACGCAGCACCCCACCGCCCGCGCTCTGCTGTTCCTGCGCCGGGCCCGGGCGCACGCCGCCCTGGGTGAGCGGACCGCCTGCTACCGCGATCTGTCCGAGGCGGAGGCAGCCCTGGGTGCGGAGGCCGGTGACTCCGCCCCGGGCTGGTGCGCTTGGATGAGCCCGGCCGACCTCGCCGTCGACTCCGGCCAGTGCCTGCTCGACCTCGGCCGCACGGACGAGGCCCACGCCCGGATCTCTGAGGGCATGGCCCTGCTGCCACGCTCCCGGGACAAGACGCGCGGGATCTTCCTGACCTACCGGGCCAAGGGGTTTCTGCAGTCGAACGATGTCGAGCAGGCGCTCGCCGTCACCGGCGAGTCACTCGATCTGGCCACCCGGATCGGCGCCCCGCGATGCGTCGCCCTGGTGCGCGACCTGGCACCGGCGTTCGAGCCCCACCGCCAGGTGGACGGCGTCCCGGAGTTCCTGGAACAGCTCAGAGCGAGTTGAGCGCGATCAGGGCCACGATCCGGGCGGCCCGTCCGGGTCACCCCGTACCCGGAATCCCACTGCTCGGCCCCGCCTTCTGCCCGTGCAGAACAGCCCCCGCCCCGACAACTCCGGGGGCGGGCGGTGGCGCCACGCCTGCTCCGGGCTGTGGGGCGGGCGCGGGTACGGGGTCGTAGGCTCGCGGCCACGGAGCCACGGAAGGGGCACGCGATGGCGGACTTTCGGGAGCTGAAGTTCAAGGCGGTCACCGCGCTTCAGCGCAACGTCGTCAACCCGCTGGCCAGACGGTCGAAGGCGCAGATCCTGCTGGAGACCACGGGGCGCACCTCCGGCCGGCCGCGCCGGACGCCGGTCGGCGGGCGGAAGGTGGGTCAGGAGTTCTGGCTGGTCTCGGAGTACGGCACGAAGTCGCAGTACGTACGCAACATCCAGGCCGATCCCCGGGTCCGGGTGCGTATCGGTGGGCGCTGGCACAACGGCACGGCCCACCCGCTGCCGGACGACGACGCGCGCGCCCGGCTGCGTACCCTGCCGCGTTACAACAGTGCCGTCGTCCGGGCGGTCGGCACGCAGCTGCTGACGGTGCGGGTCGATCTGGCGGACTGAGCCGGGGCGTCGGGTACGTACGCGTGTGCCCGGACGGGTCGTCCTCCGTCCGGGCACACGGTGTTCGGTGGTGCGGCGGTCGCCGCGCCGGTCAGTCGGTGATCTCGATGGGGGTCTCGGCGGCCGGGGCCGGGGCCGGGACCTCGGGCTTCTTGTCGGACTTGGACTGGAGGTTCTGGAGCAGGGCGGCAAGGTCGACGCCCGTGGTGGAGCTGAGGAGTTCCATGCCCTGGGCGACGTTGTCCGTGACCGTACGGGACAGCCGGCTGGCGCCGTCCGTGGAGATCACGGTCATCTTGTCGACCGCGCTCAGCGGCTCGGACGCCTTGGCGACGACCTGCGGCAGCACCTCGACGAGCATCTGGAGCACGGCCGCGTCGCCGTACCGCTCGAAGGCGTCGGCCTTCTTGTGCATGGCCTCGGCCTCGGCGGAACCCCTCGCCGCGATGGCCGCGGCCTCCGCCTCACCCTCGATGCGGACGGCGTCGGCCAGCGCCGAACGGTGCAGCTTCTCGCCCTGACCGGTCAGCCGGGCGCGCTCCGCGTCCGCCTCGGCCTCCTTGACCTGGGCGATCCGGCGGGCCTCGGCCTCCTGCTCGGCCTGGTAGCGGGCGGCGTCGGCGGGCTTGCGGATCTTGGTGTCGAGTTCGCGGTCGGTCAGGGCGGCCTGGCGCTCGGCGACCTTCTCCTGCTCCGCGAGGATGTCCTGCTGGCGGGCGGCCTCGGCGAGCGGGCCCGCCGCGTTGGCCTGGGCGGCGGCGGCTTCCGTCTCGGCCTTGATCTCGGCCTGCTTGAGGTAGAAGGTCCGCTCGGCAATGGCGATCTCCTCGGCCGCCTTCAGCCGGGCCTGCTCGGAGGCGCGCCTGGCGATCGCCTCGGCGATGTCGGCCTCCTGCTTGGCGCGGGCGGCCTCGGGGCGGCCGAGGTCCTCCAGGTAGGAGCCCTCGGTGGTGATGTCCTGGATCTGGAAGGCGTCCAGGATCAGGCCCTGGCCGGAGAGGCTGGCCTCGGCCTCCTCCGCGACCTGGCCCGCGAACGCGGCGCGGTCGCGGATGATGTCCTCGACCGACATCCGGCCGACGATGGCGCGCAGCGCGCCGGAGAGCACTTCCTGGGTGAAGCCGACGATGCCGTCCTGCTGCTGGAGGAAGCGCTGGGCCGCGGCGCGGATCGCTTCCTCGCTGCCGCCGACCTTGACGATCGCGACGCCTTCCAGGTTGGACTTGACCCCGCGCAGGGTGACGGCACCGCGCACCGCGATCGGGATGTGACGGCTGGAGAGGTCCAGGGTGAACTTCTGCTGGACGAACGGGACGACGAAGACGCCGCCGCCGACCACGACCTTCTGGCCGCTGTTGTCGATGCT
The DNA here is from genome assembly GCF_042262625.1 of Streptomyces sp. NPDC056347. Taxonomy (NCBI): domain Bacteria; kingdom Bacillati; phylum Actinomycetota; class Actinomycetes; order Kitasatosporales; family Streptomycetaceae; genus Streptomyces; species Streptomyces sp. NPDC056347. The sequence goes on from NZ_JBHJQP010000009.1 coordinate 28,470, forward strand.
GGTCCGGCCGGTCACCGGGTCGGTCGACTTCTTGCCGCGGCGGCCGGTGATGATGAACGCCTCGCTGGGCCCGGCGACCTTGTAGCGGGTGATGACGACGAGTGCGAGCAGCACCAGGAGTACGACGACTCCGGCGACCGCGGCAACGACTGGACTCATGAGGTGTCCCCTCCTGCCGGCTCCAGGGCCGGCAGCTAGGTTTCGGGCAGTGCGCCGCGCTCGGGCGAGGGTGCGTGTGTGTGCGTGTCCGGGCGCGGTGGTGGTGGCAGTGGTCGGCGGGTGTGGCGCCGCCGGGGTGGGTGTGCGGTGGTCGGCCTACCTGGGGTTGTCGGCGGGCGGGGCGTTTGTCGGCGGGCGCGGTGTCAGTGCTCGACGGGGCGGACCGCGACCGAGGTGGTCGACAGCGCTGCCTCCACCCAGATCTCGGTGCCGCGGGCGATCGGCGTCGCGCTCTTCGCCGCCAGCTTCACGGGCTGGCCCGCGAGGCGCAGCAGGACCTCGCCGTACCCCTCGGCCGGGATGGCCGTGACGACCGAGCCTGAGGTTCCCACGAGGTCGTCGCCGCGCGGGGTGACGCTGGTCTGGTCCCGCATCAGGGCCCGGCTGAACTTCCAGGTCAGCCAGGCCGCGACCAGCCCGGCCAGCACCCCGGCCGCGGTCGCCACGACCGTACCGGCGCCGGTGGTCCCGAGCACGATCGCGCCCCCGAAGCCGAGCATCGAGAGGAACCCGGCGATGACCGGGAGCGAGAGCAGGCCGTCGAACAGGGCGTCCAGGACGCCCCCGAAGAGGCCTTCGAGAATCCCGTCGAAGATCAAGGACAGTACGAGCAGGACAATCCCGGCAATGCCGAGACCGAGAAACACGTTCACGCGTTCATCACCCTCCCCGATCCCGGTCTCGGTCCTCGTTCCCCGGAATCCCCCGAACGAACAATTCCACCGAACTGGCTGGATGGTGCCATACCTACGCTCTACGGTCACTGCCGGGTTCCGGCAGTCTTTTACGTTCCCTTTATGCCGGGGTTGCGCGAGCGGCGCCGTGCCGGGGGAGCCGATTCGTCCACAGGCTGTGGATGACTTCCGTCGTGCGCCGTGGTGCGCGGGCGGGGGAACGGGCGCACCCTGGTAACGAGGTGATCGTCATGGTGATGACAACCGTCGGATGGCATGTGGAGCTGGAGTTCGAGGAGGACACCCATCGCACCCGCGCGGCCGCTCTCGTACGGCTTCCGGACGGGACCGAGGTGCGGGCCCATGGTTATGCCAGCCGCCATCCCTCCGACAAGTCCCAGCCAAGAGTGGGCGAGGAGATCGCGGGGGCCAGAGCCCTCAACGAGCTGGCGATGCAGATGCTGACGAAGGCGCACGACGAGATCGACGAGGCGTCCGGCCGGACCTCGCACCCGCTGACCTGAACCGGGCCCACGACCCGGACCGGGCCGGCCACCGCGCCGGCCGGAGGGCCGACGCCCCGGGCCCGGCCGACCAGCGCGCCGACGCCCCGGGCCGGGCACACGCGGGCGCCGACAGCCCTGCGCCCGACCGTGCCGCGCCGGACAACCCTGCGCACGACGCTTCCGCGCCTTCCGTGCCTTCCGCGCCTCCCGCACCTCTCGCGCTGGAGTCGCTGGCAGCGCTGCTCGACGGCACCACGGCCGGGGTCGCCGTCTTCGACGAACGGCTGCGCTACCGCTACGTCAACCCGGCACTCGAACGGATCAACGGCATCCCGGCCGCCGAGCACCTGGGCCGCACCATCGGCGAGGTACTGCCGGGGCTCGACGCGCGCGAGGACATGATCCGGGCGGTACTGGCCGACGGAAAGCCCCGGGAGATCACCGTCAGCGGGTTCACCGCCAGCGACGCCACCGTCCGGCGCTACTGGCAGGGCGCCTTCCACCGCCTGGAGGCCGACGGGCGGATCATCGGCGTGGCCGCGATCGTCCTGGAGGTCATGGCCGCCGACCGCAGACAGCGCGAGCTGGAGCAGGCCCGGCGCCACCTGAACCTGCTGGACACCGCTGCCACCCGGATCGGCACCACCCTCGACATGGACACAACCTGCGCCGAGCTGGCCGGGCTGACCGTGCCGGGGCTGGCGGACGTCGCGATCGTCGAGGTCTTCCCGCCGGACGTCGCCGCGCCCGTCCGGCCCGCGCCCCCCGGAGTGCTGCGGCTGCGACGGGCGGCGCTGCGGGCGGTGCCCCGCCTGGAGGAGGATCTGGCGGCCTTCGGCTTCGGGCTGACCGGTGAGTACATCGACTACCAGGAGGGTGCGGCCGTACAGCGCTGCCTGGCCGCCAACCAGCCGGTGGTGGAGAACCTCACCAGCGACGAACAGCTGCTGCGCTCGGCCCCCGGACCCGGACGGCTCCCCTCCTACCGCGCCCTCGGGCTGCACTCGGCGGTCACCGTGCCCCTCGCCGTACGCGGCGGGCCGCTCGGCGTCCTCGGGCTGATCCGGTCGGGCGACTCACCGGTCTTCACCGACGAGGACGTACTGATAGCCCGGGAACTGGCCTCGCGGGCCGCCGTCGACCTCGACCACGCCCGCCGGTACGCGCACGAGCACACCATCGCCCTGGAGCTCCAGCGCTCGCTGCTGTCCGAACCGCGCCCGCCCCACCCGCACATCGAGATCGCCACCCGCTATCTGCCCGCCGACCGGAGCGTGATGGTGGGCGGCGACTGGTTCGACGTCATCCCGCTGCGGGACGGGCGCCATCTGAAGGCGATGGGCGACGTGATGGGCCACGGGGTGGAGGCGGCGGTCGCCATGAGCCACTACCGCTCCCTGCTGCGGATGTTCGCCGACGACGAGCTGCCGCCGCACCGGATACTCGAACAGCTGGACCGGATGGTCGAACGCTCCGGTCTCGACCGGGCCGCGACCTGTCTGCTGGCCGTCGTCGACCGGTACGGCGCGGCGTGCGAGGTGTCGAGCGCCGGGCACCTGCCGCCGGTGCTGCTCGATCCGCGCACGGGGACCCGGGTCTGCAAGGAAGTGGCGGTGGGGCCGCCGCTCGGCACCGGGTTCGGCGGCTACCGGACGACCCGGCTGGAATTCGATCCCCGTACGGTGCTCTTCCTGTACACGGACGGGCTGGTCGAGCGGCGGGACGAGGACATCGACATCTCGGTCGGCCGGCTGCGGGAGCTGGCCATGCCGGCCGGCGGCAGCCTGGAGGACCTGCTGGACGAGGTCCTGGAACGGTTCGGTCCGGGCGCCGAGGACGACATAGCCGTACTCGCCTCCCGGACCCGGAGCCCGGTGCAGCAGGCGTACGACCCCACCTGAGCCCGCACGGGCGACGCCGATCCGGTCCGGAGCCGCCCTCAGCCCAGTTCCAGGCTGGTGATGCCGAAGAGTCCGGAGCGGTCGCCCTCCCAGACCGGCCCGGTGTACATCCGGGCCGTCTCGAACGAAGGGCTCAGCCCCAGGTCCTCGGCGAGCCGCACCGCCGCCGGGTTGACGTCGGGCACGTCGATCGCGACCGGCACGCCGGGATCGGCCGCCGCCAGCGCGCCGACCAGCGCGCCCGCCACCTCGGGCGACCGCGCGTACACCGGACCGATGCGGGAGGCGGCCCGGCACGGGCGCGTCACGGCCAGCCCGCACAGCTCCCCGTCGCGCACGGCGACGAGCGAGGACCGGGTGGGGTGGGCGATCCAGGGGGCCAGGAAGCTGTCGCGCTCGGCCGGGAAGAAGCGGCGGTCGTACGCGGCGAGCCGGTCGAACGCCACCGACCGGCCGTCGACGAGCTCGACCCCGGCCGGGACCGGGGAGGCGGGCGGCAGCCCCTCGTACCGCATCGTCGTCCACGCCGGACGGAAGCCGGATTTACGGTAGTTGTCCTGCTGGGCCACCACACCGTCCAGGCCCACGTTGCGCCCCTCCAGCCGGGCCATCCCCGCCCGCCAGGTCCGCAGCCCGTACCCCTGGCCGCGCAGCTGCGGCCGGACGAGGTAGAAGCCGAGGAACCCGAACCCGGAGCCGTAACGGACGACGGAGACGCAGGAGACGGGCTCACCGTCGAGCCGTCCGACCAGGAAGCCGCGGGGATCGGCGGCGTGGAAGGCGTGACGGTCGGTCAGCCCGGGGTTCCAGCTCTCCTCATGGGCCCACTCGGTGAGCATCGTGAGGTCGTCGGCGCTTGCGATGGTGATCTCGAAGTTCGGCACGGAGCAAGCTGTACCCCCGGGGCGGCCCGTTCAGCGGCACCTTTCAGCCGAGCAGGAACGCGATGGCCGTGGTGGCCCCCAGCGTCGCTCCGGCGACCGTCTGCGCGACCGTGTGGTACCGCAGCGCGACGCGCGACCAGCACACCGCGACCGTCATCACGTAGCCCAGCAGCCACCACGGCGAGTGGACGGCGGCGAGCAGCGCGACGACGGACGAGGCGACCGCCGCGTCCACCGAGATCTTCCACACCGTGTTGACGGCCAGCAGCACCACGGTCATCGCCCAGAGGGCCAGCATCGCCCGCAGGATGCCGTTCGGGGCGTGGCCGAGAACCATCAGCACCGAACCGGTGCCGATGGAGCCGAGGATGACGAAGAAGATCGGGGCCCGCTTGGTGCGGTCGACGACATGCCGGTCGCCCCAGGTGCCGCGCCCGCGCTCCCACTCGATGTACCCGGCGGGCACCAGGCCCGCGCACAGAGCGCCGAGGAAGCCCCAGAGCAGCCCGGTCCAGTGACCGGCGGCGGCCAGCCCGATGCCGAGCATGCCGACCAGCAGGACGTTGCGGGGCTGGAAGACGTCGGTGACGGTGCGGGCGGTGCGGTTGGTGCGGGTCGTCCCGGCGGCGTCAGCGGCTTCGGGGGTCTCGGGAGCTCCGGGGGCTTCGGTGGTTCCGGGGGTGCTGTCGGCGGTGGTCATGCGGTCTCCTCGAGGGCGGAAGGGGCAGCGGTGGCGTCCGCCAGCACCTGTGCCGCCCGGTCCTGGGCGACCGTCCGGTACGCGGCGGCGACCCGGACCAGCCAGGTCACCTCGCCGTCCTGGTCGGTGGCGTGCTGGGTCTCCACGGCCGCCGCGGTGGTGGCGGGGGCGCCGTTGTTCCGGGCGGTGAGCGCCGCCTTGATCCAGTACGCCTCGGTGAGCGGACCCGCCCGGTCCGGGTCCGTGACGCCGTCCGCCGCGGCGGCCGCCTTCGCGGCGGGCAGCAGGGTGTCGGGCACGTAGTGGCGCAGCTTCTCCACCGCGTCCGCGATGTCGGCGGCCCAGCGGTCGACGCGCAGGTCGGCGGGGGTGCCGAAGCGGGTGATCTCCCGGCTCAGCGAGGCCGGGGGGTCGAAGGGCTGCTCGGGGAAGGACGTCATCAACTCGCGCCACAGACCGTGCAGTCGGACCTGGGCCCGCCAGAGCTTCGCGCGCCGCCGCCCCTTGCTGAGGGCCGGGATCGAGGCGCCCACGGCGAAGAAGGCGAACAGCACCACCTGGGCGGCCTCGGTGACCTCGTCGAAGCGGAGCGCGAAGGACTGGCTCGGGGTGTCGACGACGCTGACCCACAGGAACAGGGTCCGGCTGACGGTGTAACCGACGCCGATGATCATGGCGAACGTCATCATCCCGAGGCCGACGCGCAGATGACGCGTCCCGGCCCCGGCGGTGGCCAGCGCCCACTGGTACGCGCAGACGGCGGAGGCCGCGCCGAGGTAGAGGTAGAAGACGCTCATGTACAGCGTGGCGCCCCACTGACCGGCGTGGTCGGAGACGAAACGGTCGGAGGGGGTCGAGCGGTCGACGACGGTGAAGAACAGCACCGTGAGCAGGACCAGCGTGGCGATCGACGCCTTGGCCGCCACCTGCTGGATGGCACGGGCGAAGCGCACATGGCGCGGTACGCCCCCGGCGTCCGGGTAGCGGCCGTAGATCGCCACGATGTAGCTGAGGATGGCCAGAATCGCGATCGTCGCCGTGTAGTGCTTGATCAGTACGGCGAGGTCGGTGACGGCACTGTCGTTGAGCGCGATGCGCACGGCCCGGGTCTTGGTCCACAGGGCGGCGGCGAAGCCCGCGTAACAGCCCCACAGGGCCCGGCGGCGCTTGTCTTCCTCGTCGCCCCACAGGGCCGAGGGCATGCGCCACAGGGCGACGGCCGTCATCAGGGCGGCTATGAGGTAGCCGGCTAGGTCGAGCGGGGTCACGGCAGGGTCCTTGGGGGGAGGGGGACGGGGAACGGGGCGGGTCAGTCTCGGCGGAACAGGCCGCGGCGGCGGTTGGCGACCGGGCGGGAGAGGGAGTTGGCCAGCCGCCCCACCATGTCGTCGCTCGTCACGTCCAGGGCCAGGCGGGGGATGAGCGAGGCGCCGAGCTCGGCCATCCGCTCGTCATGGGTGTCGTACTGCGCGCGAGCCTGCACGGTGCCGTCCCCCGAGCGGATCGCGTCGGCGATCTCGGCCACCGCGGGCGGCCGCGGGGCGGTCGGTGCGGCGGGCGACGGCGGGGAGGACGGGGGGCCGGTGCCCAGGACCCGGCTGATCAGCGAGGTGTCGAAGACCGGGAGCAGGCGGCGGAGCTGCTCCGGATCAAGGGAAGTGCCGTGGTCGAACCACTCGTGGCACAGCTCGTGCAGGATCACGTGCTGGGTCTGGTACGCGGTCGGCCGGCGGCGGTAGAGCACGAAGCTCGTCCCGCCGGTCTTCAGGCGCAGCCCACAGGCGGCGTTGACCCGGGCCAGCCGGTCGGGCATCTCGTGCAGCATGATGGTGCGGCCGCGGGCCGCCTCCATGTTCGCCACCAGTGCGTCGATGGAGAAGGGTGCGGGTATGGGCAGGTCGGCCAGTCCGGCCTCGCACTCCTTTCGCAGTTGGCGCAAGGACATGGAGGACTACTCCTCCTGTTCGCCGGGTGCACCGCCGACGCCCGACGCGCCCGGCCGGCCCGTGGACCGGCCCGCGGACCGACCCTTGGGCTGCCCCTTGGACTCCTCCAGCAGGGAGAGCGCGAACTGCAGCAGCTCCGGCGGGAGTCCGTCCTCGTCGAGGCCCCGTCCCGCCACCCCGCTGATCTCCCCGGTCCGCCGCATCGCGAGGAACTGGAGCCCGGCCACGACGTCGTCGACGACCTCCGACTCCTCCTTGAAGAACCGCCAGTCCACGCCGAACCCCAGGCCGAGCGCCTTGAGGATCTCCTCGGAGGGCTGAGTGACCTTGCCCGCAAGGATGTTGGAGAAGTAGCTGTGCGAGAGCGAGCCGCCGCGCTCCTTGACGAGCTCGGCGAAGAAGCGGCCCGAGATCTTCTGGCCGGGGAAGGTCTTCTCCACCATGTACTCGACCTTCTGCTGCAAGGTCCGCAGCTCCGGCGTGCGTTCCTCGGCGCTGTCCATCGGGCCCCCCACGTATCCGCCGCTTCCGTTCGATCGGTGATCACGGTCATCGACTCGGTCAACGGGCTCGTACTGTAACGAACGCCGACGCGACGCCCCCCGAGCGGTAGGCGGAACGCGAACGGGCTTGCGCAAACACGCAACGTCACTGTTAACTCGAAAAAACACGGGCAGGGGACCACGAGGGGAGTCCCCTGCCCGTGAAAGAACGTGCCCTGCGCGAATTCACCGAGGACAAAAGGTGCATTGCGCACACAGATGGCCGGTGAGCGCTCCGCGGGCATGGGTGTAGCCCTTCACGACGGGGGATGCGTGAAGGGCTACACCTGCATTATGGCCACTGGCCAGGCCATCATCAACTGCCCTCCGGCGCGGCGCACCCGTCGGCAGGCGCACGGAAGCACGGCACGGGCGGACGGCCGGGACCGCGCGCCGGGGGTGGAAAATGAGTTCCCCGGCCCGATCGGGCGGAATATCGCACCGCGCAGCCGGCCTACCCGAGAAAGAATTCCCGGGCACATCGCGCAACACCCTCCCCCAGCACTCCTTCGACACTTCCCGGAATTCCCCCCACGCTTTCCGTGAAGTTTTCCCGGACACTTTTCCAGCGATTTTCCATATACGTCCTGCGGAAATCACACGCAATTCGAGAGGAATTTTCGCGTGCTATTCTGCGTGGGGGCCGAGTCGTGGTTCGCCGTGGGGTACGGGGCTGGTCGCCCGGAACCGGACGGCTCCGGACGGTTCGCCCGAGCCGCCCGGACAATTTGGAGGAAGGGTTCCTCTCATGGATCACGACCACGACAGCACCACGCATTCGACCGACCATAATTCCCCTGACGCCGGGGCACGTTCCGAAAACTCCGTCAGGAACACCGTCACGGACGCCAGTCCTGTCACGGACACCAGCCCTGTCACGGACGTCGGTCCCGTCACGGACGCCGGTCCCGTCACGGAGTTCGCCGAACTCCCGCTGCCCGCCGCGCTGCTGCCCGTGCTCGCCGGCGAGGGGATCACCACCCCGTTCCCGGTCCAGGCGGCCACTCTGCCGAGTGCCCTGGCGGGGCGCGACGTCCTGGGGCGGGGCCGGACCGGTTCCGGGAAGACGCTCGCCTTCGGTCTCGCCGTGCTGGCGCGTACCGCGGGCAGCCGGGCCGAGTCGCGTCGGCCGCTGGCCCTGGTCCTGGTGCCCACCCGGGAGCTGGCGCAGCAGGTCACCGAGGCGCTCGCCCCGTACGCCCGGGCGTTGCGGCTGCGGCTGGCCACGCTGTACGGCGGGGTGCCCGTGGCACCGCAGGCGGCCGCGTTGCGCGAGGGCGCCGAGGTCGTCGTCGCGACGCCGGGCAGGCTCCGGGATCTCGTCGAGCGCCGGAGCTGCCGGCTGGACCGGGTGGCCGTCACGGTCCTCGACGAGGCGGACCGGATGGCCGACATGGGCTTCCTGCCGCAGGTCACCGCAGTGCTGGACCTGGTACGGCCGCAGGGGCAGCGGCTGTTGTTCTCCGCGACCCTGGACAGCGACGTCGACGAGCTCGTGCGCCGCTATCTGCACGACCCGGTGGTGCACTCGGCCGATCCGGTGGCCGGTGCGGTGGCGGCGACGGAGCACCATCTGCTCCTGGTCCGGCCCGCCGACAAGTTCACCGTCGCGACCCGGATCGCGGCCCGCGACGGCCGGGTGATCCTCTTCCTGCACACCAAGCACGCCGCGGACCGGTTCGCCGCCCATCTGCTCGGCAGCGGTGTACGGGCCGCGGCGCTGCACGGCGGCAAGTCCCAGCAGGAGCGCACCCGTACGCTGGAGCGGTTCCGGGCCGGACAGATCACGGCGCTGGTCGCCACGGACGTCGCGGCGCGCGGCATCCACGTCGACGAGCTGGACCTGGTCGTCAACGTCGATCCGCCGGGCGACCACAAGGACTACCTGCACCGGGGCGGGCGCACCTCGCGCGCCGGAGCGTCCGGCACCGTCGTCACGCTGGCGCTCCCGACCGAACGCCGCGAGACGGTCCGGCTGATGGCCGAGGCCGGGATCACCCCGCTGACCACCCGGGTTCACCCCGGGGACGCCGAGCTGAGCCGGATCACCGGGGCGCGCGAGCCCTCGGGCGTACCGGTCGACGGCGCCGCCCCCACCCGGGAGCGGACCGGCGCCGGCGGCGGCGGGGGCAACGGCGGTGGCGGTGGCGGTGCGCCGTTCCGGGGCCTGGGCAGCCGTCCCGCGAAGCCGGGGCGTTCGCGCCGCGCGGACCTGCCCACGGCCCAGGCCCGCGCCGCGGCGAAGCAGCGCCGCGCCAACCGGAGCGGCTGAGCCCCGCGCCCCTGCCGAGGGCTCCGGGCCCCCGCCCCTACCGGCCGCCCGCGACCCGCAGCACCGCGCCGGTCACGTACGACGCCTCGGCCGACAGGAGCCAGCTGATCGCGGCGGCGATCTCCGGGGCGGCGCCGGTCCGGCCGAGCGGGATGCCGGGGACGGCCGCCGCCGCCCGGCCCGGGTCCCCCGCCTCGGCGTGCATGTCGGTGTCGACCATGCCCGGGGCGACCGCGTTGACCCTGATGCCGTCGGGGCCCAGCTCCTTGGAGAGCCCGACCGTCAGCGCGTCCGTCGCCGCCTTCGTGGCCGCGTAATGGACGAAGTCCCCCGGGCTGCCCAACGTGGCGGCGGCCGAGGACACATTGACGATGGCGCCGCCCGTGCCCGCCGCCATGTCCTTCGCGGCCCGGCGGCAGCAGAACAGGCAGCCGAGCAGGTTCACATCGACGACCCGGCGCAGGTTCTCGGCGGAGGTGTCGGCGAGCCGTCCGAGCGGGCCGGTCACGCCCGCGTTGTTGACCAGCCCGGTGACGGGGCCGAGTTGCTGGGCCGCGATGTCGAAGAGCCGTTCCACCTCGGCCTCTTCGGCGGTGTCCACCCGTACGGTGACGCAGCGCGCCCCGGCGGACCGTACCGCCGCCGCGGTCCGCTCGGCGGCCTGCGCGTCGCGTACGTAGCCCAGCGCGAGGTCGTGTCCCTCCGAGGCGAGGCGGATACAGGTCGCGGCGCCGATGCCCCGGCTGCCGCCGGTGACGACGGTGACGGGACGCGGGGGCGCGGGGGCAGTGCTGTCCGGCACGGGAGAGCCTTTCGGTCGGCACACGGAGCGGATCGTGTGCGGGGTACCAGGATGCGTCCGGGCGGGCGGGAACGGCACGGGCCCGGCGGCCGGTGCCGCATCGCGCGGCACGTGGCGGACCTCGGCCACGACGACGCGCACGGCACCACCGTCCTCGCCCGGGGCGGGCCGCCCGGCGGGCCGACGACATCCGGTGTGCCGTCGAGGACCGGCCGAAGGCACCGGCCGAAGGGGACCCGCCGGCCGGGGTACGTCCGGGGCCGCCGTTGGGGTGGTGCCGGGCGGGGGCGCGGCGTGGTGGCGGGGGCGGGGCGCGCGCGGTTGCCTAGCGTCGGCGCCTGACGGACCGCTCCGGCGCACCACGGGTTGAATCGCCCGGCGCTCGGTGCCGGCTCCTCCTCAACGGCGTTCCCCTGCCATCGCCTCGCATTGCGGTGGCAGGGGACGCCGACCGCCCGACGGAGCCGCTCACGCCCAGAGGGCCCGCGCCAGCTCGACCCCGGCGAACGCCGCGCCCAGCCCCGCCGCCACGCTTCCCACGACGTTGGCCACCGCGTACGACCGCGCCCCGTCCTCCGCCAGCCGCAGCGTCTCGTAGCTGAACGTCGAGTACGTGCTGAGCGCCCCGCACAGCCCCGTACCGATCAGCAGCTGTACGTGCGAGGAGGCCGCACCGGCCGCCACCGCGCCGGTCAGCAGGCCCAGGATCAGCGAGCCCGACACATTGACCGTGAACGTCCCCCAGGGAAAGACGCTGTCGTGCCGGGACTGCACCGCCCGGTCGGTCAGATAGCGCAACGGGGCGCCGACCGCGGCCCCGACGATCACCAGCAGCCAGTTCACCGGCCCTGCTCCCCCTCGCCGCCGCCGAAGCCGTTGCTCTGGCTGCCGCCGTCACCGTCGCCGTCGCCGTCGCCGCTGCCGAAGCGGACGATCTCGCACTCGTCCAGGACGGCCATTCCGCCGGTCGCCACCAGCTCCTCGATGAGCGGCAGGAACGCGCGTATCCGCTCCTCGCGGTCGACGATCACGACCGCCACCGGCAGGTCCTCGCTCAGCGAGAGCAGCCGCTGGGTGTGGATCATCGAGGAGGCGCCGAAGCCCTCGATCCCCCGGAACACGCTGGCGCCCGAGAGCCCCGCCCGATGGGCCCGGTGCACGATCTCGGTGAAGACCGGGCGGTGGTGCCATCCGTCGGACTCGCCGACGAGGACCGTCAGGCGCAGGGCCCGTTCCGTCCGCGGCGCCGTTGTCGTCATGCCTGCCTCCAGGCCAGTACGCGGCGGGTCGCCCACACCGCGCCCCACACCGCCGTGAGCGCCGCGAGCACGGTCAGCCCCAGATACCCCAGTCCGGCACGGACCCGGCCGCCCTCGACGAGACGCTGGATGTCCACGGCGTACGTGGAGAAGGTGGTGAACCCACCGAGGACCCCCGTGCCGAAGAACGGCCTGACCAGCCGGTGCGCCGACCACGCCTCGCTGATCACCACCATGAACACGCCGATCACCGCGCATCCGACGACGTTCACGACGAGCGTCGTCCACGGAAAACCGGCCGTGGTGGTGGGCCAGAGCAGCGACGCCCCGTACCGGGCACACGCGCCGATCACACCGCCGAGCGCGACCACCGCGACGACGGGACCCTGCGGATTCGGGGCTGCTCCCATGGACACGAATCTCCTGCCTGCTCCACTCACCAGGCTATCGCCGCCGGGCGCCGCCGTGCGCCGGGGACGGCGGATCCCGTACGGCCCCGTGGGGTCCCGTACGGCCCCGTCCCCGGCGCGCGCGCCGTCTACCCGGCCCGGCCCGTCGGGTGGAAGTTGACGCGCTCGCGCACCACGGGGAAGCCGGCCCTGGCGAAGTTCGCGGCCATGGGGAAGTTGCCCCGGTCCGTCGCTCCGCCGACGAACTCCGCGCCCCGCTCCACGAGGAAGTGGGTGCACTCGGCGAGGAGGTCGTAGGCGTAGCCGCGGCCTCGGTGCCGCGGGACGACTCCGATGAAGCCGATGGTCGGGCCGGAGGGGTTGTGCGCCGGAATGTGGATGCCGACGAGCTCGCCCTCCGGTGTGTACGCGGTCTGCCACCACTCCCTCGGGGAGGGGCACCAGTGGAAGAAGTCGATCTCCTCCTGGGCGGCCCGGTCGAGGCCGCCCTCCTCGACGGCCCTGAGCGCGTGGGCGTCGAGGGTGGCGGAGTGGATGTCGCGCAACGCGTCGAAGAACACCGCATCGTCGGGCTCGGCCCTGAAGCGCAGTCGTCCGGGCCGCTCGGGCAGGCCGTGATCCGGGGTCCAGCGGTACAGGAAACGTTCCACCAAGAGTTCGTAACCGGCGGCTCGCGCGGCGGTGAAGCGGGCCTCGGCGGCGGCGCGCAGGGTGGGCTCGTCCCGCCAGCCACCCGGCAGGTTGATCTCCAGTTCGACCTGCCAGGGGGCGGAGCGCAGGAGCTCGGCCCCCGCCGCCTCCTGGCCCTCGGCCACGTCGAACCAGTTGATGTTGACGGGTTCCGGATCGTCGGGGCCGCCCCACCAGGCGCCCCGGGCGACGACCTCGCCGTCGCGCAGGGCGACACGCATCCACTCGGTGCGGAACCGGGTACGCCGATGGCTTTCACGGGCGCCCAGTGGGTCGGGCAGTGCGTCGAAGAGACGGGCGTCGCTCGTGGAGAGCGCGCGGATGACCGTTCCGGTCATGGATTCCTCCGGGATACAAGCTGCTCGGAGCGCTCCCGGTCAGAATTCACGCAACACGCCGGGACAGCGGAAAAGGGAGCGCTGGAAAGGTGTGAACCGCACGGCACTCGCCTCCTTCCGTCCATCTCAGGGCGTGGAGCCCACACAGTAGGGGATGCTCCGCGGCCCGTCCAAGGGATTCCGCGCCCCGGGCTCGTCCCGCCCGGCCGCCGGGGCGGATCGCCGCCGTATCCGCCGGGCCGTCCTCCCCTCCGCCTCCCCTCCGTACGACGTGACGCTTTCCCCTCCACCTGTCACATGCGCCCCGGGGGCTAACCCCACCGGCTTCCGTCATGGCTGCCGGATGGGCCCGGGGATCATGTCCCACCAGGCTGGGGGCATGAGGACCTACCGGGGATCGACCCCGCTCGCAGCCCTGTCCGTCACCGCTGTCACCGCCGCCCTGCTCGCCGGGGCCGCGCCCCCGGGGACCGCCGCCGCCTCGGCCGGCCCCGCGTCCGCGCTCTCCTGGCGGCCCTGCGCCCAGGAGGGCGGACCGGCCGGGCAGGAGTGCGCCGAGCTGCCCGTACCGCTGGACCACCGGGACCCGGACGGGCCGCGGCTCTCCCTCGCCGTGACCCGGGTCATGAGCGACCGGCCGGACGAGCGGCGCGGGACGCTGCTGGTGATCGCGGGCGGTCCGGGCGGCTCCGGGGTGCGGCAGGTGACGGAGACGGGGCAGGCGTTACGGCGGGCGACGGGCGGGCGGTACGACATCGTCGGCCTCGACCCGCGCGGGGTCGGCGGCAGCACGAAGGCGGGCTGCGGCCTGGAACCGGAGGACCGGGAGCTGGTGAACATGCGGTCCTGGCCCGGCCCCGACGGCTCGATCACCGAGAACGTGACCCGGGCCCGGCGCATCGCGGAGACCTGCGCCCGCAACGGCGGCGCCCTGCTGAGGAGCCTCACCACGGCCAACGAGGCCCGGGACATCGATCTCTTCCGGCAGGCACTCGGCGAGGAGAAGCTCTCGGCCTGGGGCGTGTCGTACGGCACCTACGTGGGAGCGGTGTACGCGCAGAAGTACCCGCAGCACACCGACCGCTGGGTGCTGGACAGCAACGACGACCCGGACCCGGCGCGGGTCGCGCAGGGCTGGCTGGCCAACATGGCGGTGGGCGTGGACGACCGTTTCCCCGACTTCGCGCGCTGGGCCTCCGACCCGGCCCGGGACGCGGAGGGGCTGCGGCTCGCGCGGCGGGCCGGCGACGTACGGCCGCTGGTGCTGGCGCTGGCGGCGCGGCTGGACCGCGAGCCGAGGGAGACCACCGCCCCGGGTGTGCCGCTGACCGGCAACCGGCTGCGCCAGGCGCTCCAGCTGGCCATGGAGGACGACGACTCCTTCGCCGGGTTCGCGGAGCTGGTCCGGGCGGCCGGGGACAGCACGGCGAAGCCGGTCCTGCCCGCCGCGCTGAGCGGGCCGCTGCCGGACGCGGACGCGACGGTCGCGATGGGCGTGGTCTGCAACGACGTGCGCTGGCGGGGCACCGTTCCCGAGTACCGCCGGGCCGTGGCCGCCGACCGTGCGGCGCACCCGCTGACCGCCGGGGAGCCGGTGAACCTCAACGCGTGCTCCTTCTGGAAGGACGCCCCCGCCGAGGAACCGGTCACGGTCAACGACCGGGGGCCGTCCAACATCCTGATGATCCAGGGCCTGCGCGACCCGGACACCCCCTATTCCGGTGCCCTGAGGATGCGCGCGGCGCTCGGCGGACGGGCCCGCATGGTCGCCGTCGACCGGGGCGGGCACGGCATGTACCTGGACAACGGGAACGCCTGCGGCGACCGCGTCGTCACCACGTTCCTGACGACGGGACAACGGCCGGAGCGGGACGTCCTCTGCACGGACTGACCCGACCGCCCGGCCCGGGCCCGCCGCACGGGACCCGGCCCGGCCGCACGGACCGGCCGCACGGACCGGCACCGCGCGGCACGTCGGACACCCCCGCGGCACGTCGGCCGTCCCCGCGGCACGTCGGACACCCGGGCGCCGGTCAGTCGCAGCCCGGTGTCGGGTGGCCGCCGTTGCGGGCCCGGGTCAGGAGGGAGATCACCTCGTCGTCGGGGGTCTGCGAGAAGTCCCGGTACCACTCGCCGACCGCGTGGAACATCCGCGGCACCGACAGGCACACCACCTGGTCCGCGACCCGGCGCAGCCGCACGAGCGCCTCCGGCGGTGCAACCGGAACGGCCGCCACCAGCAGGGCCGGGTGCTGGGCCCGTACCACCCGGCAGGCCGCCTCGGCGGTGGCGCCGGTCGCGACGCCGTCGTCCACCACGACCACCGTCCGGCCGGCGAGCGGAATCCGGGCCCGGCCCGCCCGGTACACCCGTGCCCGGCGGGCAAGTTCGGCCTGCTCGACGCGTTCGACCGCCGCGAGGTCCTGCCGCCCGGCCCGCAGCCGACCGGCGACGCCCTCGTTGACGACCCGTACCCCGCCCTCGCCCAGCGCGCCGAACGCCACCTCCTCGTGGTGCGGCACCCCGAGCTTGCGGACGACGATCACGTCCAGCTCGGCGCCCAGGGTCTGCGCCACCTCGAAGGCCACCGGGACACCGCCGCGCGGGAGGCCCAGCACGACCGGGTGCTCCCGCTCCAGGCGGCGCAGCGCCTCGGCCAGCTGCTGTCCCGCGTCGGCGCGGTCGACGAACAGCACGGCGGTCAGGAGACCGGGACGGTCGTGGGCATCTCGCCCTCGGTCGTGGTCACGTCGATCACGGAGAACGCGGCGCCCTGCGGGTCGGTCAGCGCGGCGAAGCGGCCGAACGGCATGCTCATCGGGCCGAAGCGCAGGACGGCGCCGCGCTCGGTGGCCTTCGCGACGGCCGCGTCGCAGTCGGCGACGGTGAAGTACACGTTCACGTACGGCGGGACCTCGGGCGGGAACTCGTCGCCCATCCTCATCCGCCCCATGACCGTTTCGTCGCCGACGTCGAAGAGCCGGAAGTCGACGTGGTCGTCCCGCATCTCCCGCACGGTGTACGGGAAGACGGCGGGGAAGAAGGCGTCGGCCTTCGCGGGCTCCCGGGTGAAGACCTCCGCCCAGCAGAACGCGCCGGGCACCCTGCGTGCCCCGAAGCCCTCGTGGGTGCCCGCCTGCCACACCCCGAAGGCGACGCCGCCGGGGTCGCGGGCCATCAGCATGGTGCCGAAGTCCCCGACCCGCATCGGGTCCATCAGGGTCTCGCCGCCGTTGGCGCGGATCTTCTCGGCGGTGGCGGCGGCGTTCGGCGAGGCCAGGTACAGGCACCAGGCCGACGGGGCGTCCTGGCCGGGCATCGGGGGCACCACCGCGGCGACCGCCTTCCCGTCGACGTACGCCTGGGTGTAGTTGCCGAACTCCGTCGAGGACTCGCCGAACGTCCAGCCCAGCACGTCCCCGTAGAAGCTCTTCGCCGCGTCCAGGTCGGCGAACGTCGCGTCGGCCCAGCAGGGGGTGCCCTCCGGTAGTGCGGCCATCGCCTGACTCCTTCCCGCTCGGTGGGGGTGGTCCGGCTCCTCACGCTAACCAGCACCCCGCCGTCCCGCGCGCCGAGCGGGGACGGCGGAGCACTACCCCCGGCTTCGCGGCGGGTCCACCCGGACCAGGCCCGACTGGTAGGCCATGGCGACCAGCTGGGCCCGGTGCCGGGCGCCCAGCTTCGTCATCGCACGGCCGATGTGCGTGCGTACGGTCAACGGGCTGACGTGCATCAGCGCGGCGATCTCGTCGTTCGACAGCCCCTCGGCGGCCTGCGCCATCACCTCGCGCTCGCGGGCGGTCAGGGCGTCCAGCAGCCCGGGGGCGGCGGCCCGGCCCTCCGGGCGGGCGAGGTAGCGGGTGATCAGGGACCTGGTGGCGGTGGGCGACAGCAGCATGTCGCCCGCGGCCACCGCCCGGATGGCGTCCAGCAGCTCCTGGGGGCCGACGTCCTTGCCGAGGAAGCCGCTGGCGCCCGCGCGCAGGGCGCGGGCCACGTACTCGTCGATCTCGAAGGTGGTGAGGATGAGGATGCGGGTGGTCCGCAGCGCGTCGTCGCGGCAGATCTCCTCGGTGGCGGTGAGACCGTCCGTACCCGGCATCCGGATGTCCATCACGACCACGTCCGGGACGGTGTCCCGGGCCAGTTCCACCGCCTGCCGGCCGTCCGCGGCGACGCCGACGACCTCCATGTCGTCGTTCGACTCGATCAGCAGCCTGAACGTCCCGGCCAGCAGTGCCTGGTCGTCGGCCAGCAGCACCCGGATGGTCACCGCGCCGTCCTCTCCTCGTCTCCCCCGGGCGGTCCGGGGAACGGCCCGCCTTGCTCCGCCGGCTCCCCGGGCCCGCCCGGCTCCTCCAGCGGAAGCTCCGTGGACACCTCGAAGCCGCCGCCCGGCCGGTGTCCGGCGGCCAGCCGCCCGCCCGCCGAGCGAGCCCGTTCGTGCATGCCGATCAGACCGTAGCCCGGTGTGCCGTGGTCCGGCGCACCGGTGGCCTGCGGGGCGTGCCCGTCGTCGGAGACCGTCAGGGTGAGCACCCGGTGCGCGTACACGAGCCGGACCGAGGCGTTCGCGACGCCCGCGTGCTTGGTGACGTTGGTGAGCGCCTCCTGCACGACCCGGTACGCGGTCAGGTCGGCACCCGGCGGCAGCGGGCGGGCCTCGCCCTCCACCCGGACCGACACCGCCAGGCCCGCCTGCTCGAACGAGGCGATCAGCTCCGGCAGCCGGGCCAGCCCGGGCGCGGGCTCCAGCGGCGCCTCCGGATCGCCCTCGCGGCGCAGCAGCCCCACGGTCGCCTTCAGCTCGCGCAGTGCCGAGGAGGTGGTGCCGGCCAGCTGGTCGAGGGTCCGCTGCGCCTGGTCGGGCTTGCTCCGCAGCAGGTACGCGGCGGTCGCCGCCTGGGCGTGGGCAAGGGTGATGTGGTGGGCGACGATGTCGTGGAGCTCGCGGGCGATCCGGGTCCGCTCCTCGCCGACCCGCCGCCGGGCCTCCTCCTCACGGGTGCGTTCGGCCAGCTCGGCACGTGCCTCCACGGCCGCCAGATGCTCGCGCCGGCTCCGTACCAGCTCGCCGAGGGCCCCCGCCAGCAGGACGGAGGAGACCAGGCCGAGCTGGTCGGTCCTGAGCAGCGCCGTGCGGCCCCAGCCGGTGGAGAACACCAGCAGGGCGACGGTCGTCCCGACGGTGTACGCGGCGGCGGTGCGCGGGGTCGTGCGCTGGGCCAGCAGGTAGAGGGCGACCAGGGCGGCGCCCACCACGCTGGTGCTGGGGTCGAAGCGGGAACCGGAGTCGGGGCTGCCCATCAGGCCGAGGGCGCCGCCGGCCAGCGTGGTCGCCACCACCGTGAGGCGCGGGTAGCGGCGATGGCCCAGCAGCAGGACGGCGGAGGGGACCAGGGCGGCCAGCACGAAGCGCGGCTCCGGAGACCGGACGATCCGGCCGTCGGCCAGGGTGCTGACGAAGACCGCGATGCCCCACAGCAGCGCCGCCACCAGCACGTCGACGGTGCGCGGGTGGCGTCGGAGCCACGGGCGCGCTTGGGTGAACACGCGGGTCCTCTCCCTCTTCCTGTTCCGGTCCGTCTTCCTTTTCCGGTCCGTCCCGGCTTCCTCCGATTGTCCAGGTACGGGACCGGGACACCGGCGCGCGCGGCACGGGCGTACGCGTCACACGCGTACGGGCTCGGGGGCGGGCTGCCGCTCCGGGGCGGGGCGGTTCAGCGCCTCGCCCTCGACGTCCACCTCGGGCAGGACCCTCGCCAGCCACCCGGGCAGCGACCACGCCCGGTCGCCCAGTAGGGCGAGCACGGCCGGGACGAGCGTCATCCGGACCACGAAGGCGTCGAAGAAGACGGCCGCGGCGAGGCCCACCCCCACCATCTTGATCATCGGGTCGGTCATCCCGACGAACCCGGCGAACACCGCGATCATGATGACCGCCGCGGCGCCGACGACCCGGGCGCTGTGCCGGAAGCCGGTGACGACCGCCGCGCCGGGGCGTTCCCCGTGCACGTACGCCTCCCGCATCCGGGTCACGAGGAAGACCTCGTAGTCCATGGCCAGGCCGAAGACCACGCCGATCAGGAAGATCGGCATCAGGCTGACCACGGGACCCGTCTGCTCGATGCCGAGGACATCGGCGAACCAGCCCCACTGGAAGGTCGCGACGATGGTGCCGAAGGCCGCCGCCACCGACAGCAGGAAGCCGAGCGCGGCCTTGAGCGGGACCAGCAGCGAGCGGAAGACGAGCATCAGGAGCAGGAAGGCCAGGCCGACGACGAGCGCCAGATAGGCCGGCAGGGACTCGTTCACCTTCTGCGCCAGGTCGATGTTGACGGCGGTGGTGCCGGTGACGAGCATCGTCGCCCCGGTGTCGGCGGCCAGGCCGCGCGCCGTGCCGCGGATGTCGTGGACCAGTTCCGCGGTGGCCCCGGAGCTGGGCCCGGTGGCGGGCACGACGGTGAGGACCGCGGTGTCACCGGCCTCGTTGAAGGCGGCGGGGGTCACGGCGGTGACGCCCCCGGTGGCGGCGAGCCGCTTCCCGGCCCGGTCCGCGGCGGCCTTCGGGTCCGCGGCGCCCTTGGCGTCGACGACGACGGTGAGCGGTCCGTTGAAGCCGGGGCCGAAGCCGTCGGCCAGCGCGTCGTACGCGCGGCGCTGGGTGGTGGAGGTGGGCTGCGCCTCGTCGCCGGGCATGCCGAGCCGCAGGTCGAGCGCCGGCAGGGAGATCAGCCCGAGGCCGAGCACGGCCAGGACCAGGACGGCGAGCGGGCGCCGGACCACCGCGCGGGCCCAGCGGACGCCCAGCGCCGGGCGGTCGGCGCGGGGCCGCTTCCGGCTCGGCCGTTCCCCGCCGTGGTGTTCCCCGCCGTGGTGTTCCCCGCCGCCCGGACGCTCCTTGCGCGCGGCGCGCGGCAGCACGGCCCGGGGGAAGAAGCCGAGCAGGGCGGGCAGCAGGGTCAGCGCGACCAGGACCGCGACCACGACGGTGCTCGCCGCGGCGACGCCCATCTTCGTCAGGATGGGGATGCCGACCACGGACAGCCCGGCCAGGGCGATGACGACGGTGAGACCGGCGAAGACGACGGCGGAGCCCGCCGTGCCGGTGGCACGGGCGGCGGCCTCCTCGGCGGTGTGGCCCTCGGCGCGTTCGGTCCGGTAGCGGGAGACGATGAACAGGGCGTAGTCGATGCCGACCGCGATGCCCAGCATCAGGGCGAGGGTGACGGTCGTGGTGGACATCCCGACGGCCACGATCGAGGCGGCGCCGATGCCGACGCCGACGACCGCGGTGAGCAGCGGGAGGCCCGCCGCGACGAGCGAGCCGAAGGTCACGAGCAGGACGACCGCGGCGGCGACCAGCCCGATGACCTCGGTGGCGCCGCCCAGCTCGCTCTCCGGGGCCAGGGCGGTGCCGCCCATCTCCACGGTCAGCCCGGCCCGCTGCCCGGCCTCCGCGGCGTCCCGCAGGGCGTCGGTGGCGGCGTCGGTGAGCTCGGCGGGCACCGCCGTGAAGGCGACGGTGGCGTACGCGGTCGTGCCGTTCTCGCTGACCGCCCCGGCCAGGGCGAACGGGTCGAGGACGGTCCGGACCTGCGGGCCGTCGGCCACGTCCGCGACGACGCGCTTCACGGCGGCCCGGTTCGGGCCCGCGGTGATCTTCTGGCCCTCGGGGGCGACGAAGACGATCCGGGCGTCGGCGGCGTCCGCGTTGCCGCCCGGGAAGCGCCGGTCCAGCAGGTCGAACGCCTTCTGCGACTCGGTCCCGGGCATCGAGAACGCGTCCTCGGGGGCGGTCGGCGCCTTGGCCGCGGCGAGCGCGCAGACGGCCAGGGCCACGGCCCAGAGCAGGGCGACGAGCCGGCGCCTTCGGAAGGACAGCCGGCCCAGCCGGTGGAGGAAGGTGGCCACGAAGGGGCGCTCCGGTTTCTCTGGATCGGGCGGAGGGGCTGCGGCGTACTGCCGCGCTCCGGCCGTGCCGGGACCGCGCCGGGGCTCGGCGGGGCCGGAGGGATGCCTCGATCCTTCGTGAGAGACGGGTGCCGTGTCGTCGTGCTGTTGCAGGCAGTCGCGGCTACGGCCGGTGCAGTACGCCCGCCGGATCCGTACGCCGCACGAGGACACCGGATCCGTACGCGGTACGGGGGCCTGTCCCGCGCGCGGACCACCCGGGCCCCGGCCCGGCGCGGCACGGCCCGCGCGCCCCGCCCGGCGCGGCATCCGGGGCCGGGCGGGCGGCTGGTCCTCCCGCCGGCGTCCCCGCCGGCGTCCCTACCGGCGCCGGGTCGCCGCCGCGACGGTGGCCATCAGTTCCGCGTCCAGCACCGACGGGTCGGCCAGCCTGGTCGGCGCGGCGTACGAGTTGAGCAGGGCCTTCGTGACGCGCAGGGCGGCCTCGGGGCGGCGCACCACGGGCTTGGCCCAGGCGGTGACGGCCGCGTCCAGCTCGCTCTCGGGCACGACCCGCTGGAGGACGGACAGCTCGTGCGCCTCGGCGGCGTCGAAGGCGCGCCCGGTCAGGATGAGCTCGCGGGCGCGGGCCGCGCCGACCTCGTGGATGAGCCGGGGCAGGACGCCGCCCCAGGCGGTGGGCAGCCCGAGCGCGAGCTCCGGCAGCCGGAAACCGGCGGTGTCGGCGCCCACCCGCAGGTCGCAGGCGAGGGCCAGCGCGAGTCCGGCACCGATCGCCCGGCCCTGGACGCGGGCGATGGTGACGGCGTGGCTGGCGGAGATCGCCTCGCAGACCCGGCGGGCCTTGTCACCGGCGATCCGGATGCCCCGCCCGGCCGGGTCCTCGTCCAGCCAGTCGGCGAACTCGCCGCGGTCGCCGCCCAGGCAGAAGTCGTCCCCGGCCCCGCTGAGCACCAGCACCCGGACGTCCGGATCGGGCACGGCCAGCACCCTCAGCAGATCGTCCAGCATGGCCTCGGTGACCGCGTTGCCGGTCTCCGGGCAGTCCAGCTCGATACGGAGCACGGCGCCCTCGCGCCCGACGCGCAGGGTGCCCGGCCGCGGCGGCGCGTACGGCGGAAGCGGCGGCACGTACGACGGGCTCGCGTACGGCGGCGGCGAGGGCGTCATACCGCCACGCCCAGCGAGACGATCCGGCGGAAGACGAGCCGCGAGGCGTAGTCGGCGGGGGCGACGGCACGCAGGGTGGGGAACCGTTTCAGCAGCTGGGTCAGCAGGGTGCGGGCCTCCAGCCGGGCGAGGGCGGCGCCCAGGCAGTAGTGCACCCCGCCGCCGAAGGTGAGGTGCGTGCCGCGGCGCCGGATGTCGAAGGTGTCCGGGTCGTCGTTGCGCCGCGGGTCGTGGTTGGCCGCCCCGTACAGCACGTGGACCATGCTGTCCTTGGCGATCGGCACGCCGGCCAGCACGGTGTCCTCGGCCGCGACCCGGGTGTTGATGTGGATCGGCGGATCGTAGCGCAGCACCTCGTCCACGGCCGCGTCGATGTGCCCCGGGTTGGCCGCCAGCCACTCCCAGCGGCCCGGCTCCTTCAGCAGCAGGTCGACCATGGCCGACAACAGCGTCGCGGTGGTCTCCAGCGAGGCGATGGTGACGAACATGGTGAGCCGGTAGAGGATCTCGTCCGCCGCCCCCCGGTCCGGCTCGCGGGCGTCCCAGTGGTGGATCCAGCCGGTCAGGATGTCGTTGCCGGGGCGGGCCCGGCGCTGCTTCACCAGCTCGGTGAAGTAGGCGCGCAGCTGCACGGTCGCCTCGGCGGACACGGCGAGCTGGCTCTTGGTCGGCAGCAGCTCCTGGGCGTGCACCTGGTTGTGGGTGATCTCCAGGATGTGGGCGTGGTCCTCGGCCGGGATCCCCAGCCAGGAGCCGATGGTGCTGATCGGCAGCTGCTCGCTGACGATGCTGACGAGGTCGGCCTCGCCCCAGCGCAGTTTCTCGGCCAGCTCGTCCAGGAGCCGGGTGGCGTGCTCCTCGACCAGCGGGGTCAGCCGCTCGATCGTCGACCGGTCGAAGAGGTTGCCGAGACTGCGGCGCTGGCAGGTGTGCTCGGGGGCGTTGAGCCGGGAGAGGGTCTTGGTCATCTCCTGGGTGGCCACGGCCTGCCAGCGCTCGCTGTCCTCCTGGCGCTCCTGCCAGGCGAAGTCGGGCGCCAGCCAGTTCCGGCCGCGCAGCACCTCGCTGCAGGTGTCGTAACCCGTCACGAAGTACGCGTCCCAGGGGGCACGTACGACATCGCCCATGGCCCGCAACCGGGCCAGCAGAGGGTAGGGATCAGCCTGCCCTTCGGGCGATTTGAGACGTCTGAGGAGGGAGATGAGGGCACGGCGGTCTTCGGGGGGACTGACGGTGCCACGTATAGCGCTCACGCAGAGTTCCTTGACCTGGGCTCATGGTTACCGGCAGAACCTACCCCTCCGCATATGCCGCCCAAGCGCGCTTCGTTGTTGGTCGTATCACAACGAAAGAGCCATCTGACCCCTTGTCAATCACTCACACGAGTATCAACTGTCTCCTGAGTCACTCCAGTTACAGGGAAATCGGGCCGGGATATACGGACAAGGCCGGTTTACGAGGATTGCGCGGAGCGCGGAATCGGGCGGCGGCACGGGCCCCGGTCCCGCGCCCGCCACGCCCGATTACGCGCCTTCATGCCCGATTCCACGCCGGTCGCACCCGATTTCGAGCCGGTCGCGTCCGATCCCCCGCCCGATTCCACGCCCCGGCGGACGACCGGCCCAGGATGTGGTGACCGACCGTCACACCCGGAAGACGTCCAGGAAGGAGCTCCACCAGCCCTTGGCCTTCTTCGGCTGCTCGGCCGTCCGGTCGTACGAGGCCGACGGCACCGGCTCCGGCGCCGCCTCACGGAGCGGGGCGGCGGACGACGGCGCGGCCGGGACCGCGGACGACCGGCGGGCCGGGGCCGGGGTGAAACGGACCGGCAGCGACACCAGGGCCCGGTGGAAGGGGCCCGGACGCCACTCCACCGAGGCGGGCGCCACGGCGAGGGCCAGGTCGGGCACCGAGTTGAGGACCTTCTCGATCGCGGTGAGCGCGATGAGCTGCGCCGGGGACTTCGCCGGGCAGACGTGCGGGCCCGCGCCCCAGGCCAGATGGGCGCCCTTGCTCAGGGTCTGGCGGGCGTCGGTGAGCGCCGGGTCGCTGTTGGCCGCGGCGAAGCTGATCAGGACCGGGGAGTCGGCCTTCAGCGTCACCCCGCCCAGGTCGATGTCCTGGACCGGGTAGTGCGCCGCGTAGTTGGCGATCGGCGGGTTGTTCCACAGCACGTCGTCGATGGCGTCCTCGACGAGCATGCCGGTGCCGCGCCGCTGCGGCGCGCCGGTCTCGCGGGACAGCATCAGCAGCAGCGCGTTGGCGATCAGGTTGCGCTCCGGCTCGACGCCCGCGCCCATCAGCATGACGAGCTGGTCCTTCAGCTCCTCGTCCCGCAGCCCCGCCGGGTGCTGGATCAGCCAGGAGGTGATGTCCTCGCCGGGCTGGCGCCGCTTGAGCGCGACGAGCTCCATCAGGCACTCGGTCAGCTCGGTGTTGGCCCGGAGCACGTCCACACCGTCGAAGATCGCCGACATGGAACGGGTGAGCCGGTCGCCGATGTCGCCGGGGCAGCCGAAGAGCTGGTTGAACAGCAGGAGCGGCAGCAGCTTGGCGTAGTCACCGAGCAGGTCCGCGCTGCCGCGCTCGACGAACTGGTCGATGAGGTAGTCGGCGATCCGCTCCACGTCCCGGCTGAGCCGGGTGGTGTTGAGCCGGGCCAGGCTCTCGGTGACCGCCTTGCGCAGCCGCAGGTGCTCGGTGCCGTCCGTGAACAGGCAGTTGGGCCGGTACATCATCATCGGCAGCACCGGGCTGTCCATCGGCACCCGGCCCTCCCGCAGCGCGGCCCAGCGCCGGGAGTCGCGGGCGAAGTACGACGGGTTCTGCAGCACCCGCAGCGCGGCCTCGTGCTGCACGACGAGAGTGGCCTCCACACCGGGGGCCAGCTCGATCGGGGCGGCGAGCCCGTGCGCCCGGAACGCGTCGTACACGCGCTGCGGATCGGCGGCGAACTCCGGCCCGTAGAGCGAGGTCTGCCGCTCACCGTGCATCGGGCACCCGCTGGGGGCGCTGTACGGGGTGGATCCCGACGACGAGTCCATGTGTTGATTCCTCGAGGTGAAGTGAACGCGGGCCGGGACCGGCCCGTACGGTGAACGGAGAACGGGGAACGGCCCCGGGCCCGGCCGGCTCCCGGAACCTCCCGGGCTCCGGAATCCCTCGGGCTCCGGGCCTTGTCGGCGCCCGGGGCCCTGTCGGTCCGGGCCCTAGGCCACGCGGGTCAGAAGGTGCTGGACCAGGGTGATCAGGGCCTGCGCGGACGACTTCTCGTCCCGGGCGTCGCAGTACACCACCGGGGTGTCCGGCAGCAGGTCGAGCGCCTCGCGCAGCTCCGCCTCGCCGTGCCGGCCGGCCGGGTCGAAGCTGTTGACCGCGACCGCGTACTCCAGTCCGTACGACTCGACCAGGTCGATCACCGGGAAGGTGTCCGCGAGCCGGGCCGGGTCGACGAGGAGCAGGGCGCCCAGCGAACCGCGCGCCATGTCCTCCCACAGCTCGACGAACCGCTGCTGACCCGGCGTACCGAACAGGTACAGCACCAGTTCGTCGCTGAGGGTCAGGCGGCCGAAGTCCAGCGCCACGGTCGTGGTCACCTTGTCCGGCGCGCCCCGCAGATCGTCGATGTGCGCCCCGGCCTGCGTCATCCGCTCCTCGGTGCGCAGCGGGGTGATCTCGGAGAGGGTGCCGATGAGCGTGGTCTTGCCCACCGCGAAATGCCCGACCACCAGGATCTTCGCCGCACGCCGTACCGCGTCCGACACATAGATGCTGTCAGCCGAACCGGACGTGGAGTCCATGCAACACCTCTTCGAGGATCTTCCTGTCAACGAGCTGGGCCGGCGGGGGCGCCGTGCGGCGCATCAGGTGACCTTGTTCCGCTAAATCGTTCAGCAGCAGCCGCGCCACCCCGACCGGCTGGCCGAGATGCCCCGCCACCTCGGCCACCGACAGGTAGCCGCCCGAGCACAGCTCCCAGATCGCCCGGACCTCCGGGCTCGGGTTCGGCGGCGGCTGCCGGTCGGGCGCGATGGTGACCAGGGTGACGAGCGAGAGCCCCTCCGCGTCGGGCAGGCTGCGCCCGCCGGTGACGACGTACGAGCGGACGAAGCCGCTGCTGACCGCCTGCTCGCCGCCCGGCGTCGTCATATGCCGGTTCCCGGTGCGCCGACCCCCGCGTCCTGGCGCGGCGGCGTCATCATCGCCTTGCCCAGCGCGGTCACCTGCTGCTGCATCCGGAAGGACATGGCCTCCATGTCCACGTCGGCGGCGGCCGCGGCGGCCAGATAGGCGCCCGTTCCGGCGGCGATCAGGAAGATCCAGCCGTGGTCGTACTCCAGCAGGGTCTGCCGCCAGCGGCCCGGGGCCGCCTGGGCCCCGATGAAGGGCGCGACGGCCCGGCTCAGCGACTGCATGGAGCTCATCGCCGCCGCCACGGTCTCCGCGTCGTCCCGGCCGATCTCACTGGAGTTGGCCAGCAGCAGACCGTCGGCGGAGACCAGGATCGCGTGCCGCGCGCCGGGTACCTGGAGCAGATCGTTGAGTACCCAGGACAGATCGGGGTTCACTGGAACTCGGGTCCTTCCGTCGTCGTCGTGTCTCGGCCGGACCGCGTTCCGCGCTGGAACGCGCCCAGCCGGGAAGCGGTCTCCTCATTGCTGCGCACCGGCCCGTTCTCGGCCGGCGGTACCACCGACACCGGGCTCTTGCGACGACGCTTGGGCAGGCCGCCCGCGGTGGTGGCGGACCCGAAGGGCTGCGGGGCGGCGCCGGCGGGTGCGGCCGGAGGAAACAGCGGGGTCGGGGACGGCACCGGCGCGGGGGCCGGGGCGGGCGCGGGCGCCTGGCGCCGGGGCAGCGCCGCGATCTCCGCGTCGTACCGCTCGGCGACGACCGGGGCCGGGACCGCGGCGGGAACGGCGGCCGGGGCGGGCAGATCGTTCGTCAGCAGCTCGTCGGGCAGCAGAACCACCGCGCGCACACCTCCGTACGGGGACACGGAGTCCACCGAGACCTTGAAGCCGTACCGGGCGGCCAGCACCCCGGACACGGCGAAGCCGAACTGCGGGGGGATGCCCAGGCTGGAGACGCTGATCGCGGCCCGCGGGGCGAGCAGGGCCGCCGCGCGGTCCTTCTCCTCCTGGCCCATGCCGAGGCCGGCGTCGTCGACGATCAGGCAGACCCCGGACGGCACCGCCTGGATGTTGATCTCCACGGGCGTGCCGGGGGCGGAGTAGTTGGTGGCGTTGGCCAGCAGCTCGGCGAGAACCACCGCGACGGGCTCCACGGCCCGGCTGACGACCGAGAAGTTCACCTGGCCGTTGACCCGGACCCGGTCGAAGTGGCGGATGCGGCCCTGGGCGCTGCGCGCCACGTCGTAGACGGACGCGACGGTCTCGCGCCGCCCGAGCCAGCCGCCGCACAGCACCGCGATGCCCTGCGCCCGGCGCCCGAACTGGCTGTTGGCGTGGTCGACTGCCATCAGGTCGGCGAGGATCGCGGGGTCGTCGCCGTACTTCCGCTGGGCGTTCTCGATGACCACCTGCTGCTCGTCCGCGAGGCTCTGGAGGGTACGCACGGCGGCCTTGAGGACCGCCTTGGTCTCCTCCTCGGCGTCCCGGCGGACCTCGGCCAGCTCGGCGGAGTGCTGGTGCGTCAGGCTGGTGTGGGCGACATGGAGTTCGTCCCGCTGCCTCTGCAGCAGATCGCGCTGCTGATGCAGTTCGGCATTCTGTCTGCGCAGCCGGATGTTGGTCGTACGAGCCCGCAGAACGGCACCCACGGCGACCAACGCGACGACAACCAGCGCCCAGAAGATCAGGCCCTGTGTAAATGTCATGAGACTCACTTCAAGTGCCATGGCTACGGATACGGCTTGACGCTCCTTCGGGTACCGCGTCTGCCGGGCCGGTCCGGACCTCGACATGCGACACCCGGGGAATGCCCCTCCGGATGTGGAGCCGAGGAATTCATCCCTCCCGGAATGCCCCCATATGCCATCAGCCCACTGGAAGTAAGATGATCTTAACATCGGTCGCTCTGGCAATTGTCAAGACCGACACGCCAGTTGCGTTCCGACGCCGAATGTTCACAACCACCTCACCTGCCCCGCGTGCCACGCCTTGTTACGGCTCCGGGCACCCGCGACGCCAGGGGGGAGAGGGAGCGGCGTTGATGGCCGAAACGTTCGTCTGCGCGGGGTGCGGCGCGACGTTGACCGCCCCGTTGTCCCGTGTCGCCCTGCCCGTCCACGCCCGCCAACGGTGCGGCCATGAACTGCTGCCCGTGCTCATGGAGCAGGGAACGTACGCCGTCGACCCGGAGCCCTCGGGGCCACCGTGGAAGCCCTGGGCCGCGGTCGGGGCCGAGGAGGCGGCGGCCCGTGGGGTGTACGCCCCGGTCCCGGCCCTGTCCTACGGGGCTGCGGGAGCCGTCGCCGTCGCCCCGGGCGACACCCGCGGCACGGCCCTGATCCCGGAGCGGTGCGACGGCCCCTGCTTCGGGACGGACGGCCGGGACGGGCCGAACCTGGCGTGCGAGGAGTGCGGGCGGGCGGTGGCGACCCGCATCGACGACTGCGGCCACTGGCAGGTGGTGTGGCTCGACCCGCGCGCGGTGTGCCGCCTTCCCGCCACCGACCCGGCGGAACGGACCGGCGAGCGGGCCGGGGGACGAACCGGGGAGCGGGCCGAGGAGTGGACCGGGGAGCGGCCGGGAACGCCGCCGGTCGATCCGTCCGGCCACTGGAGCCTGGCCTGGACCGCCGGGGCGGGCGCGGCACTCGCCCATCTGCTGGCCGCCTCGGAGGGTGCCCCGGTGGCGGTCCCCGGCGGCCTGCTCGGGAACGTGCTCGGCCGTGCTCTCGACGTCCTGCTCCCGCCGGGACCGCCCGGCGCACGCGCGGCCCTGGCCGGCCCCGGACTGCCCGACCCCACCCCGGCCCCCGGCATCGTCCTGGTTCCGGTCCATCCGCGTACGGGCAGGACCTGGCGGCCGCCCGGCGGCACCGCGGTCCCCGTACCGCTGCCCGACGACATGTGGACGCACCTGGCGTTCCACAACGACCGGCTGTTCGTCCCGGCGACGGGCGGACTGCCCCGCGACGTCCAGCGCGACGATCCGCTGCCTCCGCACCCGCAGGGCCCGTTCCAGCCCGACCCGGACGTGTTCCTGCACACGCTGGCCCGGCTGCCCGCCGTGCGCCTGCCGTGGCTGCGCGAGATCTACGACCGGGTGCGGGAGCGCCCGTACTCCGTCCTCCAGGAACGGTCCGGGCGGTGACGCACGACCGCGACGGCGGACTCCGGGGTGCGCCGATCGACCAGGATGGCGGGGCCCCGGCCACCGCCATCGCGAGCAGCGCGTCGTCGGAGCCGGGTCGGCCGGTAGGCACCTCTCTCCGGACCACTGTTCGATAACCACCCGCTGAAGCACTGGCCGACGTCGTACGCTCCCCCCGAGCGATCAAGAATTTCCCGGGGGGATTCATGCGCAACGCACACCACACCCGCACCACCCGCACCACCGGCAGGGCCACGCGTCTCGCCCTGCTCGGCACCGGCATCGCCCTGGCCGTCACCGGCGTCAGCGCCACCGCCGTCCAGGCGGCGGACGGCGGCTCGGGCGACATCACGATCGACAAGGTCGTCATCAACGGCGGCAAGCCGGTCGTGGTCGGCACCACCAACGTGGTGTCCGCCAAGGTCTCGATGACCGCGTCCGACAACTCGGGCATCGCCAGGACCAGGTACCTCAGCGCGATGGGCCCGAAGCCCAACTACGCGCAGATCTGGGACGACGAGATCACCTGCGTCAAGGTGAGCGCCACCACGTCGACCTGCTCCGGCACGCTGACGTTCGACCCGCAGGCGTCGACCGGCTTCGTCAACAACAAGGCGGCGGCCACCTGGGACCTCGGCGTCCTGGTCTCCGCCAACGACGCCGACTTCATCCACCGGGACGCGGCCACCCGCTTCAAGGTCCAGCGCTTCTCGAAGCTGACCGTCAACGCCGCCCCCGAGCCGGTGAAGAAGGGCAAGACCCTCACCGTCACGGGCAAGCTCTCCCGGGCCAACTGGGAGGACAACAAGTACCACGGCTACGCGACCCAGTCGGTGAAGCTCCAGTTCCGCAAGAAGGGCAGCTCCACCTACACCACCGTCAAGACCATCAGGAGCAGCAGCACGGGCGCGCTGAAGACGACCGTCAAGGCCTCGGTCGACGGCTACTGGCGCTACAGCTTCGCCGGCACGGCGACCACCCCGGCGGTCAGCGCCGCGGGTGACTTCGTCGACGTGAAGTAGCGGATTCCCTGGCTCCGAGGTCCCCTACGGGCTCCGACTGTCGCCGATCCCCTGCGGAATCGTCCGCGATCGGTAACAGCGGGGCCCGTACGGGCGTTCGTATGGCTTCATTGACACAGGGCACGGCGGAGACGAAATCAAAAGGGGCGGGCGGCATGGCGAAGCACAAGGGACGGGGATGGCACGGCCGACTCTTCGGAGCCGCGCTCGGAGTGACGGCGCTGGCCGCCGCCACCTCGGTGTGGACCGCGCAGGCCGACCCCGCCGGAGCGCAGAAGCCGGACGCGAGCGTCTCGTCGCCGGACGCCCGGGACCAGGGCCGGCCCGCCAAGGTCGCGGCGGAGATCGCGCACGCCTCGGACAAGGGTGCCAAGGGCGTCAACATCACCATCGACGACGGCCCGGACCCGAACTGGACCCCGCAGGTGCTCCAGTTGCTCAAGGACAACAACGTCAAGGCCACGTTCTGCATGGTGGGCACGCAGGCCCAGGCCTACCCGGACCTGGTCAAGCGGGTCGTGGCGGAAGGCCACCGGCTGTGCAACCACACGGTCTCGCACGACACCTCGATGGACCGTAAGTCCGAGGCGTACCAGTCCAAGGAGATCCTGGACGCCGAGCGCATGATCACCAAGGCGTCCGGCGGCGTCCGCCCGCAGTACTACCGCGCCCCGGGCGGCGCCTTCACCCCGTACAGCCGCCAGCTCGCCGCGGGCCGGGGCATGCGGCCGCTGGGCTGGAACGTCGACACCAAGGACTTCGAGCGCCCCGGCGCGGACG
Source organism: Streptomyces sp. NPDC056347 (assembly GCF_042262625.1). NCBI lineage: Bacteria > Bacillati > Actinomycetota > Actinomycetes > Kitasatosporales > Streptomycetaceae > Streptomyces > Streptomyces sp. NPDC056347. The sequence continues at coordinate 59,780 of NZ_JBHJQP010000009.1, forward strand.
CCATGGTCGCCACCGTCAAGCGCGAGATATCCGACGGCCCGACGGTCCTCTTCCACGACGCCGGCGGCGACCGTTCCCAGACCGTGGCCGCCCTGCGCGAGGTCCTCCCCTGGCTGCGGGAGCAGGGCTACCTCTACGGCTTCCCGGTCCGCTGACCCGGGCCCGGCCCGCCGCCGGCGCTCCCCGCCCCCGCCCCCGCCCCCGCCCCCGCCCCCGCTCCCTCACCGGGTGATTGGGGCGAGGGCTTCGAGGGTTTCGAGGTCCTCCTGCGTCAGACGGAGCGAGCCTGCCGACAGGTTGTCGACGAGGTGGTCCGGGTCGCCCGTGCCCGGGATGGCCAGGACGTGTTCGCCCTGACCCAGGACCCATGCCAGCCGTACCCGCGCCGCTGACACCCCGTGCGCCCGGGCGACGGCGAGGACCGGTTCCCGCTCCGCGTGGACGGCGCCCGCCTCGCGGCCCTCGCCGGCGAGGGAGAAGAAGGGCACGAACGCGATGCCGTGCGCGGCGCACGCGTGGAGCAGCTCGGTGCCGGCCCGTACCTGTGCGAGAGAGGCGGGAGTGCCTGGAGGCACGGGCCTCAGTGGTGCCAGGGCAGCCGGACCGGCTCTGCCGGTGTCCGCCCGGCCACGAGTGCGGACGTCAGCTCCGCCAGCCCGAAGGGGTAGACCGTCTCGTCGGTGGCCGCCAGGTCGGCGAGCGGCCACCAGCGGTACCCGGCGTGGTACCGGCGCTCGTCCTCCGCCAGTCCGGACTCATCGATCCGGTGGTCCGTGACGCGGAAGTGGAAGAAGACGTCCCGGAAGATCCCTTCGGCCCATCCGAGATCCGCGTATCCGGAGGTCTCCGCGACCGACGCGCCCAGTGCCGCCGGCTCCACGGACAGTCCCGTCTCCTCGCGGAGCTCACGGGCCGCCGCCTCCGCCAGGCTCTCCCCGTCCTCGACGCCGCCGCCCGGCGTGCACCAGCCGAAGCCGCCGTCGGGAGCGTCCGGGTCGACGCGGAACCTCAGCAGAAGCAGGCGGTCCAGCCCGTCGGTCAGCAGGACACGGGCGGATTCTCGGCGAAAGCTTCCCCGGGCAGCCATGCCGGCAGCGTATCCGGACGGGTCGACGGACCGGAGAAAGCACGCACATGACGGAGACGGCGGATCAGGAGCAGGCAAGTCCCGCGGTGCGGAAGCGGGTTGGCCGATGGCCCGCCTCGGTGCGCGGATGGCCCGAGAGGACCCGGCAGCGCGGCGGCCACGCTGTTCGACGGGGACTTCGACGCCCTCACCGTCGAGTACGGGACCAGCCTGCTCGCGCCCGCCGCCGGTGACCGCCTCGAGGCGATCGGCACGGTCCCGAGGCCGGGACGCCCCCTGACCGCGTCCGGGGCGACCGCGGACGGAAGCTCGTCGCCAACGGGCGGCGGACGCCGATCCGCATCGCCGGGCCCGCCGCGCGGGCCCGCACGTCGTCCATGGCGCGAACGGGCTCCGCGGACCCGGAAACGGACGCCGCCCGCGGTTCCCCGCCCCTCGCGCAACCCCGCGTACACGGAGCCGTACGGTCCACGCCCCTCAGGCGGCGGAAGCCTCCGGATAGGGTAATGACCGGATAAAGAGATCACCAAGTGCGTCAAGAACCGCCGCACCCTCGGGAGGAAGCCATGGGAACCCACCGCACCACGCTGCCCGGAGTCGGCGTGCAGTACGACTACACCACCGAGTCGGGCCAGCACATCTCGGTCGTCGTCCACCACGACGGGCGCCGGTTCATCGGCTTCTACGACCAGGACGATCCTGATTCGTGTCGCCTCTCGGTACCGCTGACACCTCAGGAGGCCACCGGCCTCGCCCACCTCATCGACTCGGCGCCCATCGACGCCGTACGGACCGAGGGCATCGACCTGGTCACCGAGCACATCCCGCTCGGCAGCCGCTCCCCGTACGGCGGCCGGCTGCTCGGGGACACCAAGGCGCGCACCAGGACGGGCGCCTCGATCGTGGCCGTGCTGAGGACCCACAGCGCGCACCCGTCCCCCGGGCCGGACTTCCGGCTGGCCATCGGGGACACGCTTGTAGTCGTCGGAACACGTGAGGGCGTCGACACGCTCTCCGAGATCATCGCGGAGGGCTGACCGTGCACGACACGACCGCACTGCTGGTGGAGCTGGGCTCCGTCATTCTGGGGCTCGGACTGATCGGGAGGTTCGCCGGACGCATCGGCCTCTCCCCGATCCCGCTCTACCTGCTGGCAGGACTCGCCTTCGGTGAAGGCGGGCTCCTGCCGCTGGGGGCCAGTGAGGAATTCACCGCCGTCGGCGCCGAGATCGGCGTCATCCTGCTGCTGCTCCTGCTCGGCCTGGAGTACAGCGCGTCGGAACTGGTCACCAGCCTCAAGACCCAGTACCCCTCCGGGGCCGTGGACTTCGTACTCAACGCGACCCCCGGAGCGGTGGCCGCGCTGCTGCTCGGCTGGGGGCCGGTGGGGGCGGTCGCCCTGGCCGGGGTCACCTGGATCTCGTCGTCCGGGGTCATCGCCAAGGTGCTCACCGACCTCGGACGGCTCGGCAACCGGGAAACGCCCGTCATCCTCGGCGTGCTCGTCATCGAGGACCTCTCGATGGCCGTCTACCTGCCGCTGCTCACCGCGATGGTGGCGGGCGTGGGCTTCGCCGGCGGCAGCGTCGCACTGCTCATCGCGCTCGGCACGGTCGGGCTGGTGCTCTACCTGGCGCTGCGGCACGGGCGGCTGATCAGCCGGGCGGTGTCCTCCGACAATCCGGAGATGCTGCTGCTGGTGGTCCTCGGGCTGACCGTGCTGGTCGCCGGGGTCGCGCAGGAGCTGAAGGTGTCCGCCGCCGTCGGCGCCTTCCTGGTCGGGATCGCGCTCTCCGGGGAGGTCGCCGAGGGGGCCCGCAAGCTGCTGACGCCGCTGCGGGACCTGTTCGCCGCCGTCTTCTTCGTCTTCTTCGGGCTCTCCACCAACCCGGCCGAGATCCCGCCGGTGCTGCTCCCCGCCGCGCTGCTCGCGATCACCACCGTCTTCACCAAGATAGCCACCGGCTGGTACGCGGCCCGGCGCGCCGGGATCGGTTCGCGCGGCCGCTGGCGGGCGGGCGGAACGCTCGTGGCGCGCGGTGAGTTCTCCATCGTCATCGCCGGCCTCGCGGTGGCCACCGAGCCCCGGATCGGGCCCATCGCCACCGCCTACGTCCTCATCCTGGTCATCGTCGGCCCCCTCACCGCCCGCTGGACCCAGCCGGTCGCGGCCCGGATCGAGGCGTGGCGCGCCGGGAAGGGGAAGGGCGGCGCGGGCTCCGGTGGCCCGGGCGCTTCGATTCCCTCCGGCGCCTCCGGTGCCGACGGCGCCTCCGAGGTGCGGGACGGTGCGGAACCGGGCGGCGTACGCCCGGAGCCCGTCGCCGCGCAGGGGGATCTCGCCCCCGCCGCCGATCAGGCCTGACGCCTGGCACCGAAGGCCGGTCATCCGGCGCCGGACGTCTGACGCCGGCATCCGACGCCGGACCCCGAAGCCCGGCACCCGACATCCGCGTCATCGTCGCGACCCCGCCGCGAGCCGTTCGTTCCCGTACGGCTCAGAGCGGGGTCGCCGCGTGCAGGATGCCCACCAGCGTCACGGCCGCGTTCAGCGAGGACAGCGCCGAGGCCGCCGTGCCCACCGTCGCGATCAGCGCCGCGAGGGCGACATGGGCGGAGGACGGCGGCCACAGCCGGACCGGCTCCACCGGGGCGAGCAGCGCGGCGACCCGGCGCGGTACCGGGCCCGCCGGGGACGCGAAGGCGGCGAACCCGGCGGAGACGTCCGGCCCCCGGTGCGAGTAGAGCGCCGCCTTGCCCACCGCGATCGCCACCACCCGCCGGTCACCGACCACGCGGGCGGCCTCCTCGTCCGCCCACCGCTCGGTGCTGAACGACACCGCGGTGCGCAGCGGCCGCAGGAACGGGTTGGCGCGCGCCGCGAGTTGGACGGCGAGCAGATAGCGGTGGTGCCGGGCCGCGAGGTGGGCCCGTTCGTGGGCGATCAGGGCGCGCCGCTCGCGGGCGTCCAGGCACTCGGCCATCGCGGTCGAGACGACGACCCGGCCCGGTCCGCCCGGCAGCGCGTAGGCGTACGGCTCCGGGTCCGGGAGCACCGCGACCCCGTCCTCGACGACCGAGGGCGCGGCGGCCAGCGCCCGGCCCGCGCGCACCCGCAGCCGCACATGGCGCACCACCGTCCACCCGCAGGCCACCAGCACCGCCGCCAGCGCCCCGATCGCGACGACGCCCGCCTTCTCCTCGTACGGCACCGCCTCCCGCACCTCCGGGTCCGACCAGCTGTCCGGCAGCGGGTTGCCCGGCAGCTGGGCGGTGCCCACCACCATCAGCAGGCCCAGGCAGAGCGTGCTGCACAGGGCGAGCAGCGCACCGACGACGGCGAGCAGCCGGGTCGCGATACGCGGGTGCAGATGCTGTTCGGCCAGGCGCGCGATCGGCAGCGCGGTCAGCGGCAGCACCAGCGGCAGGCAGACGAAGACACCCATCGGCGGGCTACAGGCCTTCCGTGTCGCGGGGTCCGTACGGATCGTCCGGGTCGGCGGCCCTGGCCAGCAGCGCGCGCAGGCGTTCCTCGTCACCGGGCGAGAGGGCCGAGACGAAACGGGCGAGCACGGCGCCCCGGTCCCGTTCGCCGTCCAGCACCCGGCGCATCCGCAGGGCCGCGAGACCGGCCTCGTCGGATGCGGACGTCCAGGTGTAGGAGCGGCCTTCGCGGGTACGGGTCACGGCCTTCTTCGCGTAGAGGCGGGAGAGGATCGTGATGACGGTGGTGTAGGCGAGGTCGCCGTCCAGGCGCTCCTGGACCCAGCCGGCCGTCGCGGGGCCGTTCGCGGACCGCAGTACGGCAAGGACCTGGGCCTCCAGCTCGCCCTGGCCTCGCCGGGGCGGTTTCGCGTCGGCGGGAAGCCGGTGCGGGGCTTCGGGCACTCGGTCGCGTCGTGGTTCGTTGTCCGGGAGGTGGCCGGGCCTGGCCGAGTCCATCGGGGGTCCGCCCTTCTGCGCTGCCGCGCCCGCCGCGGTGTCGCAGCATCCTACTGACCGCCGGTCAGGGAGCACAGCGGGTACGCCTGCTGCTAACTTCTACACGTCTGTAGAGTTGGACTCCCGTCCGGCAACGCGCCGCAAGGCGAGCCGCAACGCAACGTATGGAGACGACATGGCACTGTGGGACCGGATCAAGGAATCCGCTTCGTCGATGCAGTCGCAGCTGGAAGCGAAGAAGAACGACCTGAAGAGCGGGGCGTTCCGCGACGCGAGCATGGCCATGTGCGCCCTCGTCGCCGCGGCCGACGGTTCCGTCGACCCCTCCGAGCGCCAGCGCGTCGCCGCCCTGATCGCGAGCAACGAGGTCCTGCAGAACTTCCCGGCCGACGACCTCCAGCGCCGCTTCAACGAGTACGTCAACAAGCTCACCGCCGACTTCGCCTTCGGCAAGGTCAGCATCCTCCAGGAGATCGGCAAGGCGAAGAAGAAGCCCGCCGAGGCCCGCGCCGTCATCCAGATCGGCATCGTCATCGGCGGCGCCGACGGCGACTTCGACAAGTCGGAGCAGGCCGTCGTGCGCGAGGCGTGCTTCGCGCTCGACCTCCCCCCGCACGAGTTCGACCTGTAGGCCGTACCGGCCCACACGTTCTTCCGTCCGCCGGACCGGCCCGTCGCCGGTCCGGCCCCGGATCGCCGGAGAAAGCGCGGCCGACTGACCATCGGCCCGCGCCCGGCAGGCCGGGGACGCGCGACTCCCCCCTGCGCGTCCCCGGCCACTTCTCGTTCCCCGGGCCCGCGCTCCCCCGGGTCCCCGATCTCCGGGGCCCCGATCTCCAGGTTCCCGGCCTTCCGGTTCCGGGCCCTCCGGTTCCCGGCCCTCCGGTTCCTGGCCCTCCGGGGCCCTCGGCCGGAACGGACCCTTCGGCCGGGGCGGGTCCTTCGGTCAGAGCTCGTTGGCCGGCCAGTCCAGCAGCCGGGCGCCGATGACCGCCGTCTGCAGGGTGTAGCGGTGCATCGGGTCGGCGGGATCGGAGCCGGTCAGCTGGTGGATGCGCTCCAGCCGGTACGTCAGCGCCCGCACGCTCAGCGAGAGCCGACGGGCCGTCTCCGCGGCCACGCAGCCCGCCTCGAAGTAGACGTTCAGCGTCTTCAGCAGCGGCTCGGCACCGCCCCGGGCCTTCTGGAGCGGGCCCAGCTCGCTGCGCACCAGGTCCGCCATCGCCTGCCGGTCGCGCGTCAGCACCGGATAGACCAGCAGGTCCGCCGCGTACAGCACGGGGTCGTCCAGAGCCATCCGCTCCGCGAGATCCAGCGCCTCCAGCGCCTCGTCGTAGGAGTGGACCACCCCGCCGGGGCCGTGGTGCGGGCGGCCGACCGCGACCCGTCCGCCGTTCGTCGCCGCGTGCGACTGCTTGGCGAAGAACCGCAGCACGTCCGGCTGGCTGCCCGGCGCGATGCAGACCAGCCGCCCGTCCTTCGTCGTGAGCAGGATCTTGCGGCCGCTGAAGCGGGTGAGCAGCGCCGTCTCGACCGTACGCGGCACGGAGTCGGTCTCCGTGTACGCCTCCGGGCCCGTCGCCACCGCGACCGCGTGGGCGCGCGAGAGCCGCAGCCCGAACCGGGTGGCCCGCTCGGCGAGCCGCCCCAGGTCGCTCCGCCCGTACAGCAGGTCGTCGATGAACTCGCGGCGGGCCGCCTCCTCGCGGCGCACCGTCATCCGCTGGGCCCGCTCGAAGCCCTCCGCGAAGGCGTCCACCGCCTGCTCGACCGCCGCCAGCACCGAATCCGTGGACACCGCGTCCGCCCCCGGGCCGAGCGGCCAGGCGGCGCGGGTCTCCAGCAGATGACGCGAGACCAGGGCGCGCAGCTGGAAGCCGTCCTCGGCGGCCCCCTTGCCCAGCAGCCGGTGACCCTCCAGCTCGTCCCGCGTCAGACGGCGGCCGGTGGCCGCCACATCGGCCAGGATGCGGGCATAGTCACCCAGAACCCCATCAGGAATCTCCGGCTCGGGCACGCACTCTCCTCCAGTCCTGACACGTCGTTGACGCATCTGTGACGCGGTGATGACACACCCGTTCAACGCATATTCTCCGGTGCCGGTGCCCGGCATCAAGAAGGAGGAAAGATTGCCGGATTCCGGCAGTGTTCCAGCGCGCTCGTCATGACACGATCCCGTCAGCACCAACCGGGGGAACCACGGGGGAAAACGGGGGAAGACCCGGCTGCTGCGGCGTTGTTTCAGGCTGCGCCGCAGCAGCCGGGCCCGCACCGGCCCCCAGTCAGTCAAGGGGGTGGAGAGATGCGGGAGTTCCTGAACGCGGCAACTTCCTTTCCCGCCGTTCTGTTCGGTGCCGCACTCGCCGTCGTCATCTTCTTCTGGCTCCTGGTCCTGGTCGGCTCGGCCGACCACCATTCCTTCGACGGCGACCTCGACACCGATCTGGCCGGGGTCGGCGGGGTGCCGGTCACCGTCTCGGTCTCCGTGATCACGGTCTTCGGCTGGTTCGCCGCGCTCACCGGCACGGTCCTGCTGCACCGCTCCGACGCCTCGGGCCTCACCCGGGCCGGTCTCGCCGGGGCCGTGCTCGTCGGGGCACTGCTGACCGGGCTGGTCGTCCTGCGGGTGCTGGTGCGCCTCTTCCGGCGCCGCTTCCCCGACGAGCCTCCGCCGTCACGCCAGGACTTCCTGGGCCGGGTCTGCACCGTCCGCACCGGATCGGTCGGCACCGACTTCGGGCAGGCCGAGGTCACCGCGGACGACGGCTCCACCGCGATCGTGCAGGTCAGACTGCTCGCCCCGGCGGACCCTGCGGACCCGGCGGCCCTGACCGCGGGCAGCGCCGGACTGCTGTACGCGTACGACGACGCGGGCGAGTTCTTCTGGGTCTCGCCCTACGACAGGGCCCTGGACCCGGGCCCGCCGACGCCCCGACCACGCGGGGCCAAGCGCCCCACCGGCTGACCGCCCTCGCCACGTACGTACACACGCACGCGGGCACGTACCCGCGTCCGTGCCGGTGGACCGCGCCGGCGCAGTCGCGCGGAGCGGCCGGGAGCCGTCGCACGCGCCCCTCACAACTTTCTTCTTCACCAGCCGTCAAGGACTGTCATGGATGCCATCACCCTGGGCTTCGGTGTGCTCGTCGCCGTCGTCCTGCTCATCGTCGTAGCGCTGCTCCTCGTCATCACCCGGCTCTTCCGCAAGGTCGAGCAGGGCAAGGCGCTGATCATCTCCAAGACCAAGAAGGTCGACGTCACCTTCACCGGTGCCGTCGTCCTGCCGGTGCTGCACAAGGCCGAGGTCATGGACATCTCGGTGAAGACCATCGAGATCCGCCGTACCGGGCGCGAGGGGCTGATCTGCCAGGACAACATCCGCGCCGACATCCACATCACGTTCTTCGTCCGGGTCAACAAGACCGTCGAGGACGTCATCAAGGTCGCCCAGTCCATCGGCACGGGGCGGGCCAGCGACGAATCGGCGCTCCAGGAGTTCTTCGGCGCGAAGTTCGCCGAGGCGCTGAAGACCGTCGGCAAGCAGCTGGACTTCGTCGACCTCTACACCAAGCGCGAGGAGTTCCGGGACCGGATCATCCGGGTCATCGGCACCGACCTGAACGGCTACCACCTCGACGACGCGGCGATCGACCACCTGGAGCAGACGCCGATGGCGCAGCTCGACGGCGCCAACATCCTGGACGCGCAGGGCATCCGGAAGATCACCGAGCTGACCGCGATCGAGCACGTGCGCACCAACGAGTTCCAGCGCAGCGAGCAGAAGGAGATCACCCGGCAGGACGTCGACGCCCGGGAGACCATCCTGGAGCTGGAGCGCCGCCAGGCCGAGGCCGAGATCAAGCAGCGCCGCGAGGTCGAGACGCTGCGGGCCCGCGAGGAGGCCGCCACCGCCAAGGTCCAGGAGGAGGAGCGGCTCGGTGCCCAGGCCGCGTTCATCCGCACCGAGGAGCAGCTGGGCATCCAGCGGGAGAACCAGGCCCGGGAGATCGCGGTCGCGCAGAAGAACCGCGAGCGGGTCATCGCCGTGGAGAACGAGCGGATCGAGAAGGACCGGCTGATCGAGGTCATCGGGCGCGAGCGGCAGACCGAGCTGGACCGGATCGCCGCGACCAAGGAGGTCGAGGCCGAGCGCCGCGAGGTCGCCGACGTGATCCGGGAGCGGATCGCGGTGGACCGCACGGTCGCCGAGCAGGAGGAGTCCATCAAGACGCTGCGGGCCGTCGAGGAGTCCGAGCGCACCCGCCGCTCGGTCATCATCGCCGCCGAGGCGGAGGCCCAGGAGAAGCTGGTCAAGGACATCAAGGCGGCCGAGGCCGCCGAGTCCGCCGCCACCCACCTGGCCGCCGAGCAGCTGACGCTCGCCGAGGCCCGGCTGAAGACCGCCGACCTGGACGCACAGGCCAAGCTGCGGCTCGCCGAGGGCATCCGGGCCGAGTCCGCCGCCCCCGGCCTCGCCGAGGTCCAGGTCCGCGACGCGCAGGCCGACGTCATCGAGAAGCAGGGTCTCGCCGAGGCCGAGGCCACGTCCGCCCGGCTCAGGGCGGAGGCCGAGGGCGCCAGGCTCAAGGCGCTCGCCACCGCCGAGGGCACCCAGGCGCAGGCCACCGCCGACGCGGCGATGATCGGCGAGAAGCTGAAGGCCGAGGCGGCCGGGCTCACCGAGAAGGCGGCCGCGATGGCGGCGCTGGACGACGCCTCGCGCGGCCACGAGGAGTACCGGCTGCGGCTCGCCGCGGAGAAGGAGATCCGGCTGGCCGGGCTCGACGTGCAGCGGCAGGTGGCCGAGGCCCAGGCGACGGTGCTGGCCACCGGCCTGGAGAACGCCGACATCGACATCGTCGGCGGCGAGTCGGTCTTCTTCGACCGGCTGGTCTCCGCGGTCTCGATGGGCAAGAGCTTCGACGGGTTCATGGCGAACTCGGACACCGCGAAGGCCCTCGCCGGGCCGTGGCTGGACGGCTCCTCGTCGTTCACCGAGGACCTGACCCGGATGCTCGGCTCGGTCTCCACCGGCGACGTGCGGAACCTGACCGTGTCCGCGCTGCTGATGCGGATGATGAAGGCGCCGGGCACCGGGGTCGGCGCCGGGCAGATCGAGCAGCTGCTGACCGCCGCCCGGGAAGCGGGCCTCGCCGACCTGCCGGTCTCCGCGCTCACCGGCGCCATGGCCGCCGCACCGGTCTCCGCCGAGACCGCCCCCGTCCCCGTCCCCGCGGCGCGGAACGGATCGGCCCCGGCCGTCTGATCCGCGGGTGCCGGGCCCGTCCACCGCCGGACGGGCCCGGTACCGGGACGCACCGCAGCACTCCGGGACCCGACGGAGAAGACGCACCGCACACCTCGCAGAAAGAGCCGTACGTATGGACACCGACACCACGACCGCAGCGCCCACCGGCGGCCCCGTGGACGCGGGTACGTACGACGTGCTGCGCCGTCGGCTCGGCGACCGGGCCGCCGAACTGGCCCGCCGTGCCGAGAAGTTGAACACCCGCCGCACCGAGGAGTTCGGCTCCACCGAGCTCCGCCTCACCGGCACCGAGCAGATCCGCACCGCCCACCCCGCCGTCGCCCGCGACCTGGTGGCGGCCGGCGGGCGGCTGCTGTTCGGCTTCGAACGCGGACCGGGGGCGGCCGGCCCGGCCGAGGTGGCCGAGGTCTTCGCCCGGTACGGGGCGGAGCTGGACGCGCCCGACACCGAAGGCCCCCTCGCCGACGCCGACTTCGTCCGCGAGTTCGTCTCCCTGCACCGCTACTACCGCGACGCCCGGCTGCTGCGGCTGCGCCGGGTCGAGGGCAGGCTGCTCGCCGTCTTCCGCACCGGGGAGAACGCGGACGGCGTGCGGGTACTGCGCTGGGCGCTCGGACCCGACGGCGCTCCGGGGGCCTTCCTCGACGCGCGCGGCGACCGCGACCACGTCTTCCCGCCCTCGCACGACTTCACCTGGACCGTCGCGGGCCGCGAGGCCCATGTGCTGGGCCGCCACCCGCACATCGCGGTCGGCGGCGACACCCCGGACAGCGCCCCGCTCTTCGTCGACACCCTCGGCGGCCACCTCACCGTCAAGACGGCCAACGACACCGACACCGCCGAGGGCATCTACCGCGAGCCGGTCGCCGAACCCCTCCAGTCGCTCGCCGACGCCGAGGTGGAGCACGCCACGATCGGGCCGCTGGTCCTGCTCCGGGTCCGCCCGTACAACGAGGAGGCCTGGCGGTACCTGGTCTTCAACACGCTGCTCTCCACCGTGCGGCGGCTGGACGGCATCGGACCGGCCTGCCACCGCCTCCCCGAGGACCAGGGGATCATCTTCCCCGGCGGCTACTACCTCACCACCGGCACCGCCAAGACCTTCGACATCGCCGAACCGCTCACCGACCCGGTCTTCGAGGGCGCCGTCCGCTCCCCGAACGGCGAGGACGTCCTCTACGTCTTCCGCTCCCCCGACGACGGCCGCGCCCTGCTCCTGCCGTACAACCTGATCCGGCAGGAGGTCGCCACCCCGCTCCAGGGCCGGGGCCACGCCCTGCTCGACGACGGCACCCTCGTCCTGCTGCGCACCGGCGACGAACCGGCCCGGGTCCACTCCGTGCAGCGCTGGCACACCCCGTACGTCTCCGACACCCACGCCGCCTCCCGCCCCGCCGGGACGGGGCCGCTCGCCCGGGTCGGCAACGCCGATCTGGTGCGCGGGATCTCCGACTGCCTGGCCCTGGCGCGCAGCGCCGCCGAGACGACCCCGACCGCCGCCGTGTACGCGCAACTGGTCGCCGACTGCACCCGCGCCACCGACCGCTACCACTGGCTCGCCGACCCCGGACTCGACGCCCTCGCCGAGCCGTTGGCCGAGCTCAGGGCCACCGCCGAACAGGTCGTCATCGAGTTCGAGACGGTACGGGAGCTGACCCGGCAGGCCGCCGAGGCGCTCGACACCGCCGCCGCCGACCTCACCGCCCTGGTCCGCCGCGTCCGGGGCGAGGCCCCCCGCACGGCCGCCGCCTGGGTGGACCAGCTCACCGCGCTGCGCCGCGCCCACGGCCATCTGGCGACCCTCGCCGAGATGCGGTACGCCGACACCGACCGCATCACCGAACTGTCCGCCCGGGCCGCCGCCGACCTCGAATCGGCCGCCCAGCGCGCCGTCGCCTTCCTCGGCCGGGACGACGCCTTCACCTCCTACCACCAGGACATCGACCGCCTCACCGCCGAGGCGTCCGCCCTCGCCACCGTCGCCGACGCGGCACAGCTCGGCGAACGGCTGACCGGGATGACGGACGGGCTGAGCACCGTCACGGACGTCGTCGCCGGGCTCGACATCGGCGACACCACCGTCCGCACCGGCATCCTGGAGCGGATCGCCGAGGTCCTCGGCGGCGTCAACCGGGCCCGCGCCACCCTCGACGCGCGCCGCCGCGAACTCCTCGACCACGAGGGCCGGGCCGAGTTCGCCGCCGAGTCCGCGCTGCTCGGCCAGGCCGTCACCGGGGCGATCGCCGCCGCCGACACCCCGGACGCCTGCGACGAGCAGCTGTCCCGGCTGCTGCTCCAGCTGGAGAACCTGGAGTCGCGGTTCGCGGAGTTCGACGACTTCCTCGCCGAGCTGGCCGAGCGCCGCACCGAGGTGTACGAGGCGTTCTCGGCTCGCAAGCAGACCCTCCAGGACGCCCGCGCCCGGCGCGCGGAACGGCTGGCGGACTCGGCGGCCCGGGTCCTGGAGACGGTCTCCCGGCGGCTGTCCGCGCTGGACGACACCGACGCGGTCCACACCTACTTCGCCTCCGACCCGATGGTCGCCAGGATCCGCCGCACCGCCGACGAGCTGCGCGAACTCGGCGACCCGGTACGGGCCGAGGAGCTGGACGGCCGCCTGATCGCCGCCCGCCAGGAGGCCGGCCGGGCGCTGCGCGACCGGGGCGAGCTGTACGCGGACGGCGGCGCCACCATCCGGCTGGGGCGGCACCGGTTCGCGGTGAACGCCCAGCCCTTCGACCTGACGCTCGTCCCGCACGGGGACCGGCTCGCCTTCGCGCTGACCGGCACGGACTACCGGGCCCCGGTCACCGACCCGGAGTTCGGGGCGACCCGCCCGTACTGGGAGCAGACCCTGCCCTCGGAGTCGCCGCTGGTCTACCGGGGCGAGCACCTGGCGGCCCGGCTGCTCGACGAACACGGCGCGGACACCCTGGCCGCCCTGGACCCGGCCGGACTCGGCACGCTCGTACGGGAAGCGGCGGCGGCCGCGTACGACGAGGGGTACCAGCGGGGCGTCCACGACGAGGACGCCGCCGCGATCCTCGCCGCACTGCTGCGGCTGCACTCCGGGGCCGGGCTGCTGCGCTTCCCGCCCGCCGTGCGGGCGGCGGCCCAGCTCTTCTGGGCGTACGGGGCGGACGGGGCCCGGCGCGTCTCGTGGACCCGGCGGGCCCGGTCGCTGGCCCGCGCCCGGGAGACCTTCGGGCTCGGCACGGCGGTGGACGCGCTGAAGGAGGAGTGGGCGGCGGTGATCGGGGGCCAGGACGCGACGGCCCCGGAAACGGACCCGGCGGCCGTCGCCGGGTACCTCTTCGAGGAGCTGACCGGCGGCCCGGACGGCTTCGTCACCAGCGCCGCCGTCCGCACCTTCCTGGACAAGTTCCGCCGCACGACCGGCACTTCGGTGTACGACGACGACCTCGAAGCGCTCGGCGACGACCTCGCGGCCCGCCGCCAGGTGGTGGAGGGCTGGCTCGGCGCGTACGCCGCCGCGAGCGGCGCCGGGACCGACGCGGGCGACCTCGCGGAGGCCGTCGCCGTGGAGCTGTGCCCGCCCGGGGTCCTCGACCGCTACGACCACGACGCCCCGCTGACCGCCCGGGTGGACGGCCTGCTCGGCACCCACCCCCGCGTCGACCGGGGCGCCCTGACCGTACGGATCGACGAACTCCTCGCCCGCACCGCCGAGTTCCGCGCCGTGACCGTGCCCGGCTTCCGCGCCTACCAGCGCCACCGCACCGCCCTGGTCAACGCCGAACGGTCCCGGCTGCGGCTGGACGACCACCGGCCGCGCGTCATGTCGGCGTTCGTCCGCAACCGGCTGCTGGACGAGGTCTACCTGCCGCTGATCGGCGACAGCCTGGCCAAGCAGCTCGGCACCGCCGACGCCGACCGGCGCACCGACTCGCAGGGCCTGCTCCTGCTGGTGTCGCCGCCCGGCTACGGCAAGACGACGCTGATGGAGTACGTCGCCGACCGGCTCGGCCTGGTCCTGGTCAAGGTCAGCGGCCCGAACCTGGGCCACGACGTGACCTCGCTCGACCCCGCCCAGGCCCGCACCGCGACCGCCCGCCAGGAGATCGAAAAGATCAACTTCGCGCTGGAGTCCGGCAACAACACGCTCCTCTACCTCGACGACATCCAGCACACCTCGCCGGAGCTGCTCCAGAAGTTCATCCCGCTCTGCGACGCCACCCGCCGCATCGAGGGCGTCCGGGACGGCGAACCGCGCAGCCACGACCTGCGGGGCAAGCGGTTCGCGGTCTGCATGGCGGGCAACCCGTACACCGAGTCGGGCGAGCGGTTCCGCATCCCCGACATGCTCGCCAACCGGGCCGACGTCTGGAACCTGGGCGAGGTGCTGACCGGCCGGGAGGACGTCTTCGCGCTGAGCTTCGTCGAGAACGCGCTGACCGCCAACCCGGTGCTGGCCCCGCTCGCCGGGCGCTCCCGCGAGGACCTCGGCCTGTTCGTACGGCTCGCCTCCGGCGACCCCTCGGCGCGCCCGGACCGGCTGGAACACCCGTACACGCCCGCCGAGCGGGACCGGATCGTGGCGGTGCTGCGCCATCTGCTGACCGCCCGGGACACGGTGCTGGCCGTGAACTCCGCGTACATCGCCTCGGCGGCGCAGACCGACGCGACGCGCACCGAGCCGCCGTTCCGGCTCCAGGGCTCGTACCGCGACATGAACAAGATCGCCGAACGGATCGTGCCGGTGATGAACGAGGCGGAGCTGTCCGCCGTGGTCGACGACCACTACGCGGGCGAGGCCCAGACCCTGACCAGCGGCGCCGAGTCGAACCTGCTCAAGCTGGCCGCCCTGCGCGGGCGGCTCACCCCCGAGCAGTCCGCGCGCTGGTCCGCGATCACCGCCTCCTACGTCCGCACCCAGGCCCTCGGCGGCCCGGACGGCGACCCGATGACCCGGGCCGTCGCCGCACTCGGGCTGCTCGCGGACCGGATCGCGGCGGTCGAGACGGCGATCGTCCGGGTCACCGACCCCCGCCACGTCCTGACCAACCCCGCGGCCCGGCACGCCGCCCCGCCCCCGGAGTAACCCCCGGACCTTCCGCACTGCCAACTCCCCACGGAGCGAAGGAGCAAGGCATGCTGGGTCTCGTGCCCCCACTTCCCCAACAGCCCCAACGCTCCCCGTTCAGCGGACACATGGTCGTCTGCGGTGACGACACCCTGGCCCGGCGGCTGGCCGTCGAGCTGCGGTACGTGTACGGCGAGCGGGTCACCCTCGTCCTGCCGCCCGGCCGCGACGCCCGCCGCCCCGAACTGCCCCTGGCCGGGCGGGGCCTGGCCTCGCTGCTGGGGCGGGTCTCCTCCGCGATGAACCGCAACGGCGCGGGTACCGGCGGTCCGGGCGACCCGGACGACACGGACTCGCAGAGCGGCGCCTCCCGGCTCGGCGACGACACCAACGCCGGCGTCGACCCGGTCCGCATCCTGGAGGCCGCCGAGCCGTCCGACGAGGCGTTCGAGGAGGCGGGCGTGGGAACGGCCACCGCGCTGGCCCTGGTCTACGACGACGACGAGCGCAACATCCGGGCCGCGCTGACCGCCCGCCGCATCAACCCCCGGCTCCGCCTGGTCATCCGGCTCTACAACCGCAAGCTGGGCCAGCACCTGGAGAACCTGCTCGACCAGGCCGCCGCCGTCGCCTCCCCGGGTCTGGACCGGGCCGCCCTGGACGCCTCCACCACCGTCCTGTCCGACGCCGACACCGCGGCCCCGGCCCTCGCGGCGACCGTCCTCACCGGCTCCAGCAAGGTCATCCAGGCGGAGGGCCTGCTGCTGCGCGCCGCCGAACGCACCCCGCCCGGCGGCGGCCAGATCGCCGACCCCGGCCTGTGCACCCTCGCCCTGCTCTCCTCCACCACCCACGACCCGGCGGGCACCGAGGGCTCCGACAGCAGCGGCGACGAGGGGCCCAGGCTGCTGCCCGACGCCCGGCAGATCGCGGCGGCCACCGGGCGCGGCACGGTCGTCCTGGAAGCGATCAGCCAGGCCGGGCCGAGCGGCCCGACGCCCCGGATGGGCGGCCGGGGCGCCCCGCTCAGCCAGGTCTTCTCGCGGCGGCTGCGCTGGTCGGCGCTGGGCGTCGGGCTGGCGGTGCTGGCCCTGGCCGTCGCCTCCACGCTGACCACCGGTGACGACCCGCTGCACGCCACCTACCTCACCCTGCTCGACCTGTTCGCCATGGGCGACCCGGCGATCGGTGACCCGACGGCCCGCCAGGTCATCCAGCTCCTGTCCGGTGTGGCCGGGCTGATGCTGCTGCCGCTGCTCGTGGCGGGGGTCCTGGAGGCGTTCGGCTCGCTGCGCACCGCGTCCGCGCTGCGCCGCCCGCCGCGCGGCCTGTCCGGCCACGTGGTGCTGCTCGGTCTCGGCAAGATCGGTACGCGGGTGCTGGTCCGGCTGCGCGAACTGGGCGTGCCGGTGGTGTGCGTGGAGAACGACCCGGACGCGCGCGGCATCCCGGTGGCCCGGCGGCTGCACGTACCGGTGGTCCTCGGGGACGTCACGCAGGAGGGCGTGCTGGAGGCGGCGAAGATCCAGCGCTCCCGGGCCCTGCTCGCGCTGACCAGCATCGACACCACCAACCTGGAGGCGGTGCTCTACGCCCGCTCGGTCAAGCCCGACCTGCGGGTCGCGCTGCGGCTGTACGACGACGAGTTCGCCACCGCCGTCTACCGCACCCTGCGCACCGCCCACCCGCACGCCGTGACCCGTTCCCGTTCCGTCTCGCACCTGGCCGCGCCGTCCTTCGCCGTCGCGATGATGGGACGTCAGATCCTGGGGGCGATCCCGGTGGAGCGGAAGGTGATGCTCTTCGCGGCGATCAACGTGGCGGGCCATCCGCAGCTGGAGGGCCGCACGGTGGAGCAGGCGTTCCAGGCGGGCGCCTGGCGGGTCCTCGCGCTGGATGCCACCCCGCCCGGCGACCGCCGCCCGGACCTGGCCTTCCCCGGTACGCCGACCCCGGACCACCCGTCCGGCCTGATCTGGGACCTGCACCCCGGGCATGTCCTGCTCCCCGAGGACCGTGTGGTGATCGCCGCGACCCGCCGGGGCCTGGCCGAACTCCTGCGCCGCAGCCGGAGAACGGCCCCGAGGCGGTGACCAGGAGCGCGCCCGGTGACCGGAAACCCGGATGCCGGGCGCGCGTCCCGCCCCCTACCCTGCCGCCCATGGACACGCCCCCCGGACTCCTCAACGTGATCGACATCGAGGCGACCTGCTGGGACGGCCGGCCACCGCCCGGCGCGGTCGGCGAGATCATCGAGATCGGGCTCACCGTCGTCGACCTGGGCACGGCCGAGCGGGTCGCCCGTCACCGCATCCTGGTCCGGCCCGCGCGGTCCTCGGTCAGTGCCTTCTGCACGGAGCTGACCGGCCTCACCCAGGCCGAGGTGAACACCGGGCTCTCCTTCGCCGAGGCCTGCCGCCTGCTGGCCGCCGAGCACCGGGCGGGCTCCCGCCCCTGGACCAGCTGGGGCGACTACGACCGCAACCAGTTCGTCCGCCAGTGCCGGATGACCGGCACCCCGTACCCCTTCGGCCGTCACCACCTCAACGCCAAGCTCCCGTTCACCGCCGCCCACGGCCTGCGCAAGCGGCCCGGGATGGCCCGGGCGCTGGAGGTGGCGGGCCTTCCGCTGGAGGGCCGCCACCACAGCGGGGCCGACGACGCCTGGAACATCGCGGCGCTCGTCCTGGACACCGCGGCCCGCGGCGCCTGGCCCGAGCCGGCGGACTGGTCCGGGCCGGGCGCCTGGTCGGAGTGGACGGCCCGGCCCGGACCGGGCGCCTGACCGGAGCCGGCAGCCCGGCCCGAACCGACAGCCCGAACCGATGGCCCGGCCCACTCCGGGTGTCCGGTGACCCGGCGGGTCCCCGGCCGCCGGACTGGTCCCTGGTCCCCCGCCCTCAGACCACCCCGCCCATCGCCTCCCGCACCTCGGCCAGGGTCGCCGAGGCGATCTCGTTGGCCCGCTCGTTCCCGGCCCGGAGCACCGACCGTACGTACCCCGGATCCTGTGCGTACTCGGCCCGCCGGGCCCGGATCGGCGCCATCCTGGCGTTGACGGCCTCGGTCACGGTCCGTTTGAGCACCGCCGCACCGCCCCCGCCGATCTCCTCGGCCACCGCGTGCGGGTCCCGGTCCAGGCAGAGCGCCGCCAGCAGGACGAGCGACGCCACCCCGGGCCGGTTCTCGGGGTCGTACGTGATGTGCCGCTCGGCGTCCGTCCGCGCGCCCTTGATCAGCCGGGCGGTCTCGTCGGCGTCGGCGCGCAGCGCGACGGAGTTGCCCCGGCTCTTGCTCATCTTGGTGCCGTCGGTGCCGAGCAGCAGCGGCGCGGCGGAGAGCAGCGCGTCCGGTTCCGGGAAGACCGCCCCGTACCGCTCGTTGAAGCGGCGGGCGACGGTCCGGGTGACTTCGAGGTGCGGCAGCTGGTCCTGCCCGACCGGCACCAGGTTGCCCTTGCAGAACAGGATGTCGGCGGCCTGGTGCACCGGGTAGGTGAACATCAGCCCGCTGACGGAGGACTGCCGGGAGTGCGCGATCTCGTCCTTGACGGTGGGGTTGCGGTTCAGTTCGGCGACGGAGATCAGGCTCAGGAACGGCAGCAGCAGCTGGTTGAGCGCGGGCACGGCGCTGTGGTTGAAGACGGTCGCCCGTGCGGGGTCGATCCCGGCGGCGAGGTAGTCCAGCAGCAGGCCCTCCATGTGCTCGGTCAGCCGGTCGGCGACGTCCCGGTCGGTGAGCACCTGGTAGTCCGCGATGATCACGAAAACGTCCACCCCGGCGTCCTGGAGCCGGACGCGGTTGTGGAGGGTGCCGAAGTAGTGCCCGAGGTGGAGCGGCCCGGTCGGCCGGTCCCCGGTCATCACCCGGAACGTCTCCGGGGCCTGCCGGATGCGGTCCTCCAGCTCGGCGGTGCGCTGCTGTTCGGTCGGTACGACGACGTCGCTCATGGCGGGTCTCTCCCTGCGATGCTGATCGCGGTTGCGTGGAGGACGGCCCTCATGAGGGCAACGAAAAAGGGCCGTCCGTAGACGAACGGCCCTGATTCCGTGCGAAGGCGAGGAGGCCGCTCCTAGAAGGAGCGCCACCAGTTCCGGCACGGCGTGAAGGTCATGTCCCCCACCATAACGTGGCCTGCCGGATCGGGTTCAGGAATTCGACCAACCGCGGCGGCAGAGGACGAGGCGGTAGCCGTCGGGGTCCTCGACGGTGACGCCCCACTCGTTCCAGTACGGGTTCGGGGAGGTGACGCGGGTGCCGCCGTGGTCCAGGAGGCGGCGCACCGTCTCCTCGGGGACCGGGCCGTCGTAGTAGAGGACGAGCAGGTCCTCCTCGGTGGGGCGGGGGTCGACGGGGTGGTCGCCGCCGTGGACGAGTTCGAGGTGCCAGGACGCGTCCGGGTGGCCGACCATGAGCAGGTCGTGCGTGCCGGGCTCCCGGCCCGCCCCGGCCCGGAAGAGGACCGTGAGCCCGAGGCCGTCCGTCCAGAACCGCCCGGCGGCGGCGAGGTCCCTCGACGGGCGGGCGAGACGGACGTGGGTGGCGGCGGGGAACGGCACGGCGGGGCTCCTCTGCGGTCGGCGGTGCGCCCGGCTGCGTACCGTCGGCCCGCAGCGTAGGCGTCCGCTCATCCGCCGCGCATCGGTCCGAGGCTCCGGTCCCGGTGCGGCCGGGGTCCTACGCCCTTGGGCCCCGGCGCGGGGGTGGTTGTTCCGGAACGTGACGAACACTCCCCGTCCGTCACGTCGCGAAGCGGCCGGGGCCCCGGCCTGAGCCGGGCCGCGAGCTGTGGGCGACGGACGACAGCGCGGCCAGGCTGGCGGTCCTGGTCCGCCGCCCGGGGGCACTCCCGGCCGGGGCATCTGGACGCCATGCCGCACGGGGCCCGTACCCCAAGGTTGCGGGGCCGGCTCGTGAACCACGCGGTGAAGCAGGGCACGGCCCAAAACCGCCCCGTACCGCTACTTCTTGGCGTGCTCGCCGACGTAGAAGAGGATCCAGACGAAGCCCGCGAAGAGGTGTGTGGCGAAGACGTACACGAAAACGCGCAGCATGACGCCGCGCTCCTTCCAGCGTTCGCTCCCGCCCGTCCCGCTCACGGCCCTGCCCTTCGTCCCGACGGCGATGCCCGGCCGGCCCGTGCGCGCCCTTTTCAGGGTACGGCCCGGTCGCGCACTCCTCGCGGAATAGGTCGAGGGGGGGGCTCCGTTGTAGGGTATGTTCAAGTAGTTCAAAGTTCAACGAAACTAGGTTTCTGGAGGCGGGCCATGGAGTTCGGCATCTTCACCGTCGGAGACGTCACCACCGACCCGACGACCGGCAGGACCCCGAGCGAGAACGAGCGGATCAAGGCCACGCTCGCCATCGCGCAGAAGGCGGAGGAGGTCGGTCTCGACGTCTTCGCGACCGGCGAGCACCACAACCCGCCGTTCGTCCCGTCCTCACCGACGACCACGCTCGGCTACATCGCCGCCCGCACCGAGAACCTGATCCTGTCCACGTCCACCACGCTGATCACCACCAACGACCCGGTGAAGATCGCCGAGGACTACGCGACACTCCAGCACCTCGCGGACGGCCGCGTCGACCTGATGATGGGCCGCGGCAACACCGGACCGGTCTATCCCTGGTTCGGCAAGGACATCCGCCAGGGCGTCCCGCTCGCCATCGAGAACTACGCCCTGCTGCACAAGCTGTGGCGGGAGGACGTCGTCGACTGGGAGGGCAAGTTCCGCACGGCTCTCCAGTCCTTCACCGCGACCCCGCGCCCGCTGGACGGCGTCCCGCCGTTCGTCTGGCACGGCTCCATCCGCTCCCCGGAGATCGCCGAGCAGGCCGCGTACTACGGCGACGGCTTCTTCCACAACAACATCTTCTGGCCCATGGAGCACACCAAGAAGATGGTGTCCCTCTACCGCCGGCGCTACGCCCACTACGGGCACGGCACCGCCGAGCAGGCGATCGTCGGACTCGGCGGCCAGGCGTTCATGCGGAAGAACTCGCAGGACGCGGTACGGGAATTCCGCCCGTACTTCGACAACGCCCCGGTCTACGGGCACGGACCGTCCCTGGAGGACTTCACGCGCGAGACGCCGCTGACCGTCGGCTCCCCGCAGCAGGTCATCGAGCGGACCCTGTCGTTCCGCGACGCCGTCGGCGACTACCAGCGCCAGCTGTTCCTGATGGACCACGCGGGACTGCCGCTGAAGACGGTCCTGGAGCAGCTCGACATCCTCGGCGAGGAGGTCGTGCCGGTGCTGCGCAAGGAGTTCGCGGCGCTGCGCCCGGCCGGGGTCCCGGACTCCGCACCCGTCCACCCCGCCGTCGCCGCCGCCCGCGCCGCCAAGTCGACCACGAAGGAGAGCTGACCACCGTGACGACCGTGTTCGCCACCGAGCCCGTACGCATCGTCGCCGTATCGGCCGGGCTGAGCAGCCCGTCCTCGACCCGGCTGCTGGCCGAGCGGCTGGCCGGGGCCGCCCGTGAGCGGCTGCTGGCCGAGCAGGACCGCCCGGTCGAGGTCCGGGTGATCGAGCTCCGCGACCTGGCCGTGGACATCGCCAACCACCTGGTCACCGGCTTCCCGCCGGCCGCCCTGGACACCGCGATCAAGGAGGTCGTGGAGGCGGACGGGCTGATCGCCGTCTCGCCCGTGTTCACCGCCTCCTACAGCGGGCTGTTCAAGTCGTTCTTCGACCTGATCGACAACACCGCGCTGACCGGCAAGCCCATGGTGATCGCGGCGACCGGCGGCACCGCCCGCCACTCGCTGGTGCTGGAGCACGCGATGCGCCCGCTCTTCGCGTACCTGCGGGCCACCGTCGTACCGACGTCCGTGTACGCGGCCTCGGAGGACTGGGGAGCGTCCGGCGACGAGTACACCGAGGGCCTGCCCTCCCGCATCCGGCGGGCCGGGGGCGAGCTGGCGGCCATGCTCACCGGCGGGCGGGCGGCGTCCGGAGCGTCCCGGACCCCCGGGCTCGACGACGACGTGGTCCCGTTCGAGCAGCAGCTCGCCGATCTCCGGCTGGACTGAACCCCGCCTCCTGCACAACCGCCCGGTTTGATTAGAGTTGCACCGAAAGATGCGCACTGAGCCGAACCGAGCTGGAGGCAGTGATGGGCAGGATCGTGGTGGGCGTTGACGGCTCCGAGTCGTCGGTCAAGGCTCTGCACTGGGCCGTACGCCAGGCGGAGCTGACCGGCGACACGGTGGAGGCCGTCAACAGCTGGGAGTACCCCGCGACGAGCTGGGCGTCGATGATGCCCGGCATGCCGGAGGACTTCGACCCGCAGGCCCTGGCGACCGTGGCCCTCACCGAGACGCTGGAGGAGGCGCTGGGCGCCGAGGGCGCGGCGAAGGTCAGCAAGGTCGTGGTGATCGGCAACCCGGCCCAGTCCCTGCTGGACCGGGCCAAGGGCGCCAACCTGCTGGTCGTCGGAGCACGCGGCTACAGCGGCTTCAAGGCGACGCTGCTCGGCTCGGTCAGCCTCCACGTCACCCAGCACGCCCCGTGCCCGGTGACGGTCGTGCGCGACTGACCCTTCGTGGAACGCGGAGCGGGCCCGTACGCCGTGGCGT